>JACMOY010000109.1 GCA_014377795.1 Actinomycetota bacterium
CGGGTGCGGTTGAGCGGGCGGGCTGCCGGGGGCCGGCCACCCGAGGCCGGGCTGGCGCCGGCTGCCGCGCTGGTCATCGCCGTGGGCGTGACCCCTCTGGTCACCGGCGGCGGCCGCCTGCACCCCCTGGCGCTGGTCGCCATCGGGCTGCTGGTGCTGATGGGCCGTTACCCGCTGGTGCTGACCAACCGCGCCGGCGACGCCGTGATCGGGTTCGAGCCCAGCGTGCTGGTCTTCCTGGCCTGCTCCACCCCCCTGCCCGAGGCGCTCACGGTGTGGTCGCTGGGCATGATCATCGAGCACCTGATCGAGCGCCGTCCGCTGCGGGTGCGGGTGTTCAACATCAGCCTGACGGTCACCGCGGGCGCTCTGCTCCTCGCGATCAGCTCGCTGGTCGGGCACCGGCGAGAGCCCAGGCTGGTCGAGCTCGCCGTCGTGCTGGCCGCGTGCGCGGCCTACTTCGTCTACGACCTGCTCCTGACCGGCACGTGGCTGTCCCTGGACGCCCAGCAGCCTCTGCGCAGCGCCCTGCAGTGGCGGACGGTGCCGCTCGGGCTGGTCTGCTTCGTGGCCGTCGACAGCATCGGGTTCCTCGGATCGGTGCTCGAGCGGACCGCCCCGTCCTGGACGCTCGGCCTGCTCCTGGTGCCGATCGTGACCATCCTGCTCGCCGTCGACGCGGTCAGCCGGGCGCGGCTGTCGCAGAAGCGGCTGTCCGCGCTCTTCGAGGCTGCGGCGCAGGCGCCGGGGTGGGGTGAGGACGCCGAGCTCGAGCGCATCCTGATCGAGCAGGCCACGACGGTGCTGCGGCACACGACGGCCGAGCTGCGGACGGCGCCGGCGGGGCCCGACGAGCTCGGCTGCCCCGTGGTCATCGGCGGCCGCGAGGTGCGCCAGCTCGTCGTGCGCCGGGCCGCGTACGCCCAGCCCTTCGACGACGACGACCGGCGCGCGCTCGAGGCGCTGACGTCGATCGCCGCCGCGTCGCTGGACCGGCACCGGCTCAGCGAGCAGATGACGTACCTCGCCGAGCACGACTCGCTCACGGGCCTGGCCAACCGGCGGGTCTTCGGTGACCGGCTCGACGAGGCGCTCGCGTCCGGCCCGGGCCCGGCCTCGGTCGCGGTGCTGTTCTGCGACCTGGACGGCTTCAAGGCCGTGAACGACCGGCTGGGCCATCAGGCGGGCGACGCCCTGCTGGGCGCCGTCGCTCGGCGCCTGCGCGAGTGCCTGGACGCCGACGACCTGATCGCCCGTCTGGGCGGTGACGAGTTCGCGGTGCTGCTGACCGGCGTCGACGCACCGGTCCGGGTGCTGCGCACGGCCGATGCGATCCAGGCCTGCTTCACCGACCCGTTCGCGCTGGACGACGAAACGGCCTCGGTGGGGGTCAGCATCGGCGTGGCTCACGGCTCGCAGGGCGACTCGGGCACCGACGTCCTGCGCGGCGCCGACACGGCGATGTACCGCGCCAAGGCGCTCGGCAAGGGACGCACGGAGCGGCTGCCGGCCCGCCGCCGGGACGACGTGGCCCCGCTGGTGGTCACCCAGCCGCAGCGGCGCTGACGCGCGTCCGAGCGGCACCGTCACGTCGGGCTACGGCCCGGCCGGGTCGCTGGGTGCTGAACGGCGGTCGCGGGTCGACCAGCGCCGACACCCGCCCCGCGCCGCGCCACAGCCGGGCGGCGACGTCCGCGTCCTGCGGCGTCACCAGGTTGCCCATCAGCCGCAGGGCCAGCGTCATCAGCGCCCGCGAGCGCATGCCGACCGGTCCGGCCGCCGGGAGCAGGCCCGGCACCGTGATCAGCCCGGCCAGCCGGCGGGCGATCGAGAAGGCCTCGCCGTAGTGCTCGCGCAGCACCGCCGGCCAGGCCGCGCTCAGGTCGTGGGTGCTGGTCATGAGGTCGACGACCAGCCGCCCGGTCTCCAGGCCGTAGTCGATGCCCTCGCCGTTGAGCGGGTTGACGCATCCCGCCGCGTCGCCGACGAACGCCCAGTTGGCGCCCGCGACGCCCGACACCGCGCCGCCCATCGGCAGCAGCGCCGACCAGGGCGCCCGCACCGGCCCGCTCAGCTGCCAGTCCTCGCGCCGCTGGTCGGTGTAGACCCCGAGCAGCGGCCGCAGCGCCACGTCGGCCGGCCGCCGCGCCGTGGCCAGGGTCCCCACGCCGATGTTGACCTGCCCGCCGCCGAGCGGGAACACCCAGCCGTAGCCCGACAGCAGCTCGCGGTCGGCGCCGCGCAGCTCGAGGTGACTGCTGATCCACGGGTCGGTGCTGCGCGCCGAGTCGACGTAGCCGCGCACCGCGACGCCGTACGCCGTCTCCTTGTGCCACTCGCGGCCCAGCACCCGGCCGAGCTGGCTGCGCGCGCCGTCCGCGACCACCAGGCGACCGCAGCCGACCGTGAAGGTCTCACCATTGCGGGTGAACACCACGCCGGTGCCCCGCTCGCCGTCGCGGACGACCTCCACGGCCTGGGCGCCCTGCAGCGCGCTCGCCCCGCTGGCCAGCGCGACGTCGCGCACGGTGGCATCCAGCTCGGTGCGCGGCACCGCGCTGCCGTGGGCGGGGAGGGAGCCACCGGGCCAGGGCAGGTACAGCTCCTGGCCGAAGCCTGCTGCCCGCAAGCCCCAGTTGGCCGGCCGGCCGGCCAACCACGGGCCCCGGCCCAGCCGGCGCAGCTCGGCCACGGCGCGCGGGGTGAGCCCGTCGCCGCACGCCTTGTCGCGCGGGAAGACAGCGCGGTCGGCCAGCAGGACGTCGAGCCCGGCGCGCGCGGCCCAGGCGGCTGCCGCCGACCCGGCCGGCCCGGCACCGACGACCAGGACGTCGGTCGAGGCGGGGGGCGCCTCGTGGGTGGTGCTGCTGACTGCGCCGGGGTGTGCCACCGCTCGATCATCCCCCGGCGCGAGGACGCGTGTCGCACGCGGACGCGGTCGCTGCGGTGGGTTCGCTGCGGTGGGGTTCGCCGCGGTGGGGTGCGCTGGCGCGGTTTGCGCCGGACTGCTTGACGTCGCAAGAAGCGCACCGGATGATCATGGCGACGGTGCGCACCGCTTGCCCCCCTGCGTGGTGCGCACCGTCAACCAGTCGCCGCCGGTTAGCCTCGGGGAGTGGACGAGGAACAGGACCGCGCCGAGCGGGTCGCGCGGGCGGCGGTGACCTGGTCCGACCAGCTCCGAGAGCGCGGTGGCCTCCAGTCACTGCTGCAGCCCCCCACCTCACCGTCCGGCACGGTCGATCTGACGCTCGACCTCACCCACGCCCACCCCAGCGGGCTGGCGATGCTGCTCGCCGGCCGCCCCACCCGGCTCTCGGGACTGGTGCGCGAGGTCGAGGCCCTCGCCGAAGCCCGGGTCCGCGCCCGTTCCATCCGCGCCGCGACCCTCGAGCTCGAGCAGGAGCGGGGTTTGGCCGTCGGGTGGCTCGCCATCGGGCTGGCCACCTGGGCGCCGACGGACGGCGGGCCCGCGCCGTCCGCACCCGTGCTGCTGGTCGCGTGCGCGCTGCGCCCGCGCGGCGCCGCCGGCGAGGACTTCGACGTCGACCTGGGCGCCGAGACCGAGCTCAACCCGGTGCTGGTGCACCAGCTCGCGACCGAGCACGGCATCCACCTGGACGCCGACCTGGTCGCCGACCTGGCCCGCGGCGGTGCGCCCGGAGCCGACGGCCTGGACCCCGGCCCCGCGCTGCGCCGGGTGGCGCAGGCCTGCGCCGCGCTGCCGGGCTTCACGATCGAGCCGCGCCTGGTGGTGGGCACCCTGGACCTCGCCGGCCCGGCGCGGGTCGCCGACCTGACCGGGACCGCGCAGGACCTGGCGGCGAACGACGTCGTGGCCGCTCTGGCCGGCGACCCGGGGGCGCTCACCACCCTGGCGACCGCCGTCACTGACCCGGGCCAGCCGTCGTCGTCACGCAGCGCCGACGACCTGGTGCTGGACGCCGACACCGCCCAGGCCGCCGCCGTCGCCGCCGTCCGCACCGGGTCGCATCTGGTCGTCCAGGCCCCGCCGGGCACGGGAGCGACCCAGACCGTGGCGGCCCTGGTCGCCGCGCTCGCAGCCGACGGCCGGAGCACGCTGCTCGTGGCTGACAAGCGCGCGGCGCTGGACTCGGTGCTGCAGCGACTCGCCGAGGTCGGGCTGGGTGACCTGGTCCTCGACCTGCCCGACGGTGGCGCCGGGCGCCGGCGGATCGCCGACGCGCTGACTGCCGGCCTCGGGCGAGCCGACGGCCCCGCCCCGGCCCCGGCGGATGCCGCGCCGGCCGACGCCGAGCACCTCGCCGACCAGCTGGCCGCCCACACCCGCGCGCTGCACCGGGTGCGCGAGCCGTGGGGGGTCACGGCGTACGAGGCCCAGTGCGCCCTCGCCGAGCTGACGGCCCGGCGTCCCGCACCGCGCTCGCGAGTCCGGGTGCGGGGCCAGGCCCTGGCGGGCCTGGACCGAGCCGAGCTCGGCCGGTTGCGCGAGCAGCTGCGTGAGGCCGCCGCCGTCGGCGTCCTCGCGACCGGGCCCGACGACGACCCGTGGTTCGGGGCCCGGCTGACGAGGGCCGAGCAGGCCGAGCAGGCCCTCGCGACCGTGACCGACCTCGTCGAGCGCAGCCTGCCGATCGCCCGCGAGCGGATGCGCCTGCTGCTGGACGAGGCCGGCCTGGCCCCCGCGCGCACCGTGGCCGCCTGGGGAGTGACCCTGGGCCTGGTCGGTGCGGTCCGGGCCAGCCTGGAGGTCTTCGCACCCGCGGTCTTCGACACCCCGCTCACCGACCTGGTCGCTGCGACCGCCGGCGCCCGCTGGCGCACCGAGCACGGGATCGTGCAGGGATCGCTGCTGCGCCGCCGGCTGCGGCGTCAGGCCCGCGGGCTGCTGCGCCCCGGTGCCCCGCCCGCCGACCTGCACGCGGCGCTGGTGGCGGCCGGCGAGCAGCGCGAGCGGTGGCAGCGAGCCGTCGGGCCCGGCTCGCGCCCCGCGCTGCCCAGCGGGCTGGACGAGACCGAGCGGGCCTACCTCGACGTCGCCGAGCCGCTCGCCCGGCTCAGCGAGCAGCTCGGTGACACCGCGGCCGGCGGTGAGCTCGCCGACCTCGACGTCGAGCTGCTCGTCGGTCGGCTCCGGCTGCTGAGCGAGCGCACGCAGGGTCTGGCGCTGGCGCCGCCCACGGTGGCCCTGCGCGAGCGCCTGCGCGCCGCGGGGCTCGAGCCGCTGCTGGCCGACCTGGCCCGCCGCGGCGTCGACCAGGACGAGGTCGGGGCCGAGCTCGACCTGGTCTGGTGGACCTCGCTGCTCGAGCACGTCGCGCTGGACGACCCGGCGTACGGGGCGCACGACGGCGAGCGGCTGCGCCAGGTCGCGGCGGTGTACGCCGAGGCCGACCGGCTGCAGATGTCCGCCGGCGCCGCGCGCGTGCGCCGGCTCACGACCCAGCGGCTGGC
>JACMOY010000110.1 GCA_014377795.1 Actinomycetota bacterium
ACCCCGCGCCTGCTGTCGGTGCACCCGCTCGCCCGGCCGACCGCCACAGCGGGCGCCGTGGGCCTGCAGTCGTTGACCTCACATGACGACACCTGCCGGCGCCCCTGACGACGCCCTCGAGCCGGTTCGTCGCGGGAGCACTGCCTGCCCAGAAGCGCTGTGGGCCGTGCTCGCCGACGGGTGGCCGTACGCCTCCCGAGACGCTGCAGCAGACGACGCTGATGGCCGAGGGCCGCGCCGGCTGACCGGCGTCAGCGCGGCGCGCGGTAGACCAGGTCGAGCAGTGCGGACGACGAACGCCGGCGCAGCGGCCCGAGCACCGGGGCCGCATCGCGCAGCGCAGCCCGGGCGGCCAGGTAACCGCACCCACCGTGCACTCCCCCGCCGGGATGCGTTGCGGCACTGGCGAGGTAGAGCCGGTCGACGACCGTCCGCGCGCCACCTGGCCCCGGCGTGGGCCGGAAGACCAGCTGCTGGTGCAGCTGGGCGGTCCCCCCGTTGACGGCACCGCCGACGAGGTTGGCGTCGTCGTCCTGCAGGTCGCGCGGCCGCTGGACGACGCGGTCGAGCACCAGGTCGCGGAACCCCGGCGCGTGCCGCTCGAGCACGTCCTCCATGTTGGCGGCCACCTGGTCGGCGACCTCACGGCCGGTGAGACCGCTGGGCACGTGGGTGTAGGCCCACATGCTCTCGGTGCCCGCCGGGGAGCGGGACGGGTCGGTCGTGGTCATCTGGCCGACCAGGCCGAACGGCGCCCGCGGCACCCGCCGGCTGCGCAGGTCGGCGTTCCAGCGCACCAGCCCCTCGACGGCGCCGATCGGCCGGCCGTCCTCGTCCAGGTCGGCGCCCACGTGCACGGTGCCCGCACCGTGCGCCGCGGCGGCGCGCCACGGCGCCGGAGCCGACAGCGCGTAGTCGATCTTGACGGTGCCGAGGTCCCAGTCGAAGCGGGTGAGGTCGTCGCGCAGCCGGGCGGGCACGACGTCCTCGGGCAGCAGGGCGCCGTACAACGCGGTCGCGGAGACGTCGGCCAGCACCGCCCGGCGCGCCGCGACCTCGTGGCCGGCGCCGGTGCGCACCCCCACCGCCCGACCCCCGGAGACGACGATCTCGGTGACGGCGTCGCCGGTGATGACCTGGGCGCCCGCGGACACCGCGCGACGACGCAGCGCCTCGGCCAGCTGACCCGCGCCGCCGGCCGGCACCGGGAACCCGACGTCCTGGCCGAGCATGAGCAGCAGCCACCCGAAGGTCCCGCTGATGGCGCCGTCGATCGGCGCGTCGGCGTGCATCGCGTTGCCGGCGAGCAACCGCCGGCCCAGCTCGCCTGCGAACAGCTCCTCACCCATCCGGGTCGCCGGCAGCGTGGCGAACCGCGCGAGGCGCAGCGCGTCGGCAGTGCCGAGCCGCGACAGCAGCCGGATGGCGGACCCCACCGGCGGCCAGGCGGTGAGCAGGGTGTCCAGCAGCGGGTCGCGGATCGCCTGCCACTGCTCGACCAGGCGCAGCCAGGCGTCGCGGTCGGCTGCGGCGTCCTCGCCGAGGGCGTCCGCCGTGCGCTGGGGGTCACGGTGCACCAGCGCACCCACCTCGTCGTCGGCGCCGTGCGGGTGCGCGACGACCGACGGGGCGTGCACCCAGCGCAGCCCGTGCGCACCCAGGTCGAGACCGCGGATCACCGGTGAGGCCGCGCCGAGGGGGTAGAACGCGCTGAACCGGTCGACGGTGAACCCCGGGTGCCCCTCGCGCGAGCGGACCGCCCCGCCCACCTCGTCCTGGCCCTCGAGCACCACGACGTCCCACCCGGCGTCCGCGAGCACGGCCGCGGCCACCAGGCCGTGGTGGCCGGCACCGATGATGACGGCGTCGGAGCTGGTGCGGGTCATGACGGCGAGTCTGTCCGAACCGCGGGGCGGGCGCTATCGCGGGCAGTGGCGGCCCCACGAGCCGGGTTCGCGTCAGCGTGACTCCCTCGGCGGTGGTGCCCGCGTGTCGGGCCTGGTCTGAGTGAGAGGATCAGCGCCGCACCCACCCGGCAGCGACGAGGGGACTCACATGGCAGGGCTCGAAGGACGCGTGGCACTGGTCACCGGCGGCGCACGCGGCATCGGGGCGGCGACCGCCCGGCGGCTGCACGCGGACGGCGCCCGGGTCGCCGTCCTCGACCTGGACGAGGCGGCCGCGAGCCACACCGCCTCGCAGACCGGCGGGATCGGCATCGGCTGCGACGTCACCGATGGCGCAGCCGTCGAGGCCGCCGTCGAGCGTGTCGTCGCCGAGCTCGGTGGACTGCACATCCTGGTCAACAACGCCGGCGTCACCCGCGACAACCTGCTGTTCAAGCTCACCGAGTCCGACTGGGACACGGTGATGAACGTGCACCTCAAGGGCGCCTTCAACGCGAGCAAGGCGGCGCAGAAGCACATGGTCGCGGCGAAGTGGGGCCGCATCGTCAACCTGTCCAGCGTCTCGGCGCTGGGCAACCGCGGACAGGCCAACTACGCCGCCGCCAAGATGGGGCTGCAGGGCTTCACCCGCACGCTCGCCATCGAGCTCGGCCCGTTCGGGGTCACCGTGAACGCCGTGGCACCCGGTTTCGTCGTCACCGACATGACCGACGCGACGGCGGCCCGCCTCGGCATCACACCCGAGCAGCTGCGGGAGGCCTCGGCCCAGGCCGTGCCCGTGCGTCGGGTGGGGTCCCCCGACGACATCGCGAACGCCATCGCGTTCTTCGCCAGCGAGCCGTCCTCGTTCGTCACCGGGCAGACGCTGTACGTCGACGGCGGCGCCAAGATCTGAGCGCGGCGTGAGCGCCGGCCTGCTGGGTGCGATCGGGGCGGCCCTCGCCTACGGCCTCGGCACCGCGCTGCAGGCGCTCGGGGCCCGGCGGGCGGCTGCCCGGTCGTCATCCGCGCTGCTGCACCCGCTGACCCTCGCTGGGACCGCCCTGGACGGTGCCGGCGTCCTGCTCGCGATCGTGGCGCTGCGCTCGCTGCCGCTGTACGCCGTGCAGGCCGTGGTCTCCGGCAACCTCGCCGTGGCGGCGCTGGCCGCCAGACTGCTGCTCGGTCAGCGTCTGGGCCGCCGCCACGTCCTCGCGGTGCTCGTCGTCACCGCCGGGCTGGCCGTGGTCGGCGCCTCGGCGGGCCCCGACACAGCCGTCGTGGCCCCGGGCTGGCTGACCGTGCTGCTGCTCGTCGTCGCCGCACTGACGGCCGCGGCGCTGGCGCTGGACACCGTGCGTCCGCGGGCCGGCGGCGTTCACCTCGGGCTGGTCGCCGGCTGCGGCTTCGCGGCGTACGCCGTCGCCGTGCGGACGCTGCCCGACCTCGCGGTCACCACGCTGCTGACGTCACCCGCCGCCTGGGCCGGTGCCGTGGCCGGCAGCGCGGCGTTCCTCACGCTGCTGCGTGGGCTGCAGCGGGCGTCGGTCGCGGCGGTCACCGGGCCCCTCGTCGTCGCCGAGACGGTGCTGCCAGGTGTGGCCGGGGTGGTGGCGCTCGGTGACCGGCCGGCCGCCGTGGCCGTGGCCGGCGTCGTGCTCGCGGTCATCGGTGCCGTGGTCCTCGCCGACACCCGGGTCAGGACGTGATAGCGTTTACCGCGGTTGCAGTTGCAGTTCCTCGATCGTTGTCACGACGTCCGCGGACCAACGTCCGTGGGCGTTTTCTCGTTGTGGGGCCTCGTGCCCTCCTCGGTGGGACGTCGAACACCGCGGCAGCCCGGACCGGCACACGGTCGGTCCGTCCCGCACCACATCAGGAGGATCCATGTCCCAGGGCGCAGTCAAGTGGTTCAACGCCGAGAAGGGTTTCGGCTTCATCGCTCAGGACGGCGGCGGCGCTGACGTCTTCGTGCACTACTCGGCGATCGCGACGGACGGCTACCGTTCGCTCGACGAGAACCAGCGCGTCGAGTTCGACGTCACGCAGGGCCCGAAGGGCCCCCAGGCGGAGAACGTCCGCCCCATCTGATCCACTCAACCGGGTAACCGGTCGCGAAGGGCCCCGCCATCACGGCGGGGCCTTTCGTGCGTTCGGTGCTCTCACATGACGTCAGCGCAGGGTGCCGTCATCCAGCAGCCCGAGCCGCCGCAGCTGCCCGACCAGCTCGTGCCCGTTGGCGCCGCGCACCCATGGCACGCGGTCACCCGCGGTTCCCGCGACGGCGTCGCGCGCGCCGGGCAGCGGCACCGGCAGCCCGTGGGTGAGGACCTGCTCGGCTGCGGCGAGCTCGCGCACGGCCACGAAGCGGACGTCGTCCGGCCGGGCCCACACGATCTCGCCGTACAGCTGCGGGTCGTGCTGGCCGTCGTCGCCCACGAGCACCCAGGTCAGCTGGGGCAGGTCGTCGACCAGGCGGCGCAGGGTGGCCCGTTTGTGGTCCGGGCCGGACCTGAACCAGCCCTCGGGCGTCGGACCCCAGTCGGTCAGCAGCATCGGGCCCGCCGGGAAGCCCCGCCGGTCCAGGAACCGGCGCAGCGCCGGCGCCACGTTCCAGGCGCCGGTCGAGACGTAGACGACGAACGCGTCGGGTTCCCCGGCCCGCACGGTGCGGTAGAACTCCGGCATCCCGGGCACGGGGGTGCGTGACTCCTCGTGCCGGACGAAGGTGTTCCAGAAGGCGAGCAACGGGCGCGGCAGGGCGGTCACGAGCACCGTGTCGTCGATGTCGCTGATGACGCCCAGCCGCTCGTGCGGTCCCACCACCCGCAGCGCTGCCGACACGGGTGGCGAGTCGGCGATGCTGAGCCGCGCGCAGGTCCAGCCGGGGTCCAGCCGCGCCGGCAGCACCACGTCGACGTACCCCCCGCGCCCGGTCTCGACGACGTGCCGCTCGCCACCGACCTCGACGGTGATCGGCACCCCGCTCACCTTGGCGCTGACGAAGTGCCGCCACCCGCGGGTCACCAGCGCGCTGCGGTCACCGACCCCCGGCGGGGCGAGCAGCACGCGGGCCAGCACCCGCACCCAGCCCGCGCTGCCGTACCCCGTGTACGCGATGACCTGGGGCTGCCAGCCGCGCCGGCGCATCAGCCGCGCCGCCGCCCGGTTCACCGCGTCCTCGAGCCGGGCGGCACGGTGCAGCACCGCTTGCTGGGGGCCGGGGGAGGTCACACCCCCACCCTACGAGCGCGTCGCGGTTGCACCTACGGTGGCGCGGTGGCCACCCCTCAAGACCCTGTCTCAGGTGACCGGCTCAGCGTCAGCGTCGCCGACCTGCCCGCGGGCGGCACCTACCCGTGGCTGACAGCCACCGTGGTCCCCCGGCCCATCGCGTGGGTCAGCACCCTGGACGCCGATGGGTTGCTGAACCTCGCCCCGCACTCGTTCTTCACGGTGGCCTCGGCCGAGCCCCCGATCGTGGCCTTCACCTCGGTGGGCACCAAGGACACGCTGAGCAACATCCGCGCGACCGGTGAGTTCGTGGTCAACCTGACCCCGCGCCGGCTCGCCGACCAGGTGAACGTCACCGGCACGAACTTCCCGCCCGGCGTCGACGAGCTGGCCGAGGCCGGTCTGACCGCCCAGCCCAGCGACGTCGTCGCCCCGCCGCGGGTGGCCGAGTCGCCGGTGGCGATCGAGTGCGTCAGTGAGGGTGAGCGAAACTTCGGGCGCAGCACGATGGTCTTCGGGCGCGTGGTGCACCTGTCGGTGTGGGCCAGCGTGCTCGCCCCGGACGGGCTGCCCGACGTCCGCCTGCTCGATCCCGTCAGCCGGCTCGGCCGCGAGGAGTGGGGGGCGCTGGGCGAGGTCTTCTCCCTCGTCCGCCCCCGCTACCACTCCCCCACCTGACCTCCCCCCGGCCCCAACCCCGCACTTGCTGCACTACGTGCCGCCGCCGCTGCGGGCGCCGTGACACGTAGTGCAGCAAGTGCCGTCAGACCGGGGGTCAGGGGGCGGCTGTGAAGAAGCCGAGCACGGTCCAGCCGCGGTCGGTGAAACCGGTGGCCTCGGCCACCCGGGCGGACGCGGTGTTGTCCGGAGCGTGCAGGTACGTCGCCACACGCCCCTCGTCGACCACCGGGCGGGCCGCCTGGGCCACCAGCCGCCGGGCCA
>JACMOY010000111.1 GCA_014377795.1 Actinomycetota bacterium
CCGCGACGCCGGTCACGGACCTCAGAAGGTCGCCGGCTCGGCGACGATGTCGTCGGCCTTCTCGGCCGGCGTGCCGACGACCATCGACCGGTAGCCCTCGATGATCGCCATGAACTCGCCGTGCTCGGGCTGGGGCACCCCGACGTGGTAGAGCGTGGCGGCGATCTCGCCGGCGACGATGTCGAACTCCTCCTCGGCGACGTACAGATGGGCGTGCGACTCCCTCATGTCGCGGCCCGGGTAGCACGCCGGCCCACCCGTCGCCTCGATCGACCACGCCGTCACCAGGAACTTGAACCCAGCGTGACCCTTCATCTGGTGGAAGGCAGCGACGTGCGGGTTACGGTTCGCCGAAGCGTTGTCGTACAACCGGTCCGCGAGGACGTCGACGGCTCCGGCGATGCCGTACAGGCCACCGAGCCGCTCGTACAGCGGGGGGTTCTGCGCTGTGTCGGTCATGAGGCTGCTCCTTCTGTCGGGGTCAAGTGGGTCATCCGCTCGACCAGCTCGTGCAGCTGCTCGCGCAGCTCGGCCAGGGCCTCGGGGGTCAGGCCGGTGTCGCAGGCCACCGACCGCTGCGCCGCCGACGCCGCGCTCGCGAGCCCGGCTCCCGCGGCGGTCAGGCTGACGTGGACGACGCGGCGGTCCGGGGCGGCTCGGTGACGCAGCACGAAACCGGCGTCCTCGAGCCGCTCGACCAGGGGGCTGATCGCATGACCGGGCAGGGCGAGCCGGCCCGCGATCTCGCCGACCGACAGCTCGCCGTGCTGCCACAGGGTCAACATCACGAGGTACTGCGGGTAGGTGAGGGCGATCCGCTCGAGCAGCGGGCGGTAGGCACGCGTGACGGTGTTGGTCGCCGCGTACAGGGCGAAGCAGAGCTGGTCGTCCAGGTGCAGGTTGGTCGTTCCACCCATCGCGTGCTGCGCTCCTCGTCGAGTGCGAGCACGATAAGTCGCGCGTGAAGCATCGTGTCAAGGGTCGCATCGCGCCAGGCGTCACCAGGTTCGGACGCGGCCGACCGGCCGCCCGAGGTGTTGGGCGGCCGGTCGGTTGCGCGTCAGGCCGTGACGTCAGGGTGTGACGCTGGTGATCCGGGTGGCCCAGTTGGCGAGCAGCGTGCGCGTCTTGCCGCAGGTGGTGTCTGCCTGGAACGTCGCGAGCGTGCAGCTGCTCTCGATGTACTCGCTGGCCACGAGCACCCGGTCGCCGACGACCGTGGCGGCACCGTAGTCACCCCACCGCGGGCGGTTGTAGAGGAAGCCCTTGTACCCGCTGAAGTCGTCGTCGGGTGCGTTGCCCTCGCGCGCGACTGCGACCGCAGTTGGCGCGGCGTCGCGGGTGAGGCTGACGTACGCGGCGCTCGGGTAGTGGTCGTCGCCGGTGAGCGTGAGGCCCATCACGGCCTTGCCTGCGTCGGTGACCCCCAGCGCCGGGTAGCTGATGTCGTTGCCCGGCACCGCCAGCGTCGCGGTCTTGACCAGGTGGGCTGACGTCGTGCCGGTCGCGCCCGGGCTCAGCACGTAGTACGCCACACCGGCGCGCACCACGCCGCCCACGTCGACGGCTGTGTCCAGAGCGCCCCACAGGTTGCCGCCCGAGTAGGCGGACTGCAGCATCCGGGTGTCCCCGCTGTCGAAGGCGATCTCGCGCTCCTTGAACCGGTTGGGGGTGCCCAGCACCGCCTTGGCGCAGTCCGTCACGTTCAGGCACTCACCCAGCGGGAACGGGCCCGGCTTCTGGGTCGAGGCCGGCGGCACGGCGTACGCCGGCACCGTGGTGTCGGCGTACGCGAGTGTCAGTTCGGGACTTCGGGTACCCAGAGCCCGTGTGCCGGTGAGGGTCCAGGTGCGAAGGGCTGTCGATCGTCCGGACGCCTCGAAGGCGGCGTCGGAGGACAGGAAGTACATCGTGCCGCTCGGCGGGTAGGACGCCACGGAGGCCGACTTGGCCGGCGACAGGGTGAACCCGCGCCCACTGGCGGCGTCGCCGTCGGACTTGGTCGACAGCCGGGTCGAGGGAACGGACTGCACGCCGGTCATGGCGCTCTTGGCGATCAGGTCCTTCTTGGCGAGCGCGAACACCTGGGCGCCGTTGAACGCCGAGCCGAGCGTCGAGAACTCGTTGCTGGTGATGAATAGTCCGTCGGCGTTGGTGGCCAGGTGCGGGTAGTCGCTGAAGCACGGGCACTGGAACGTCGTGGGTGCACCACTGTCGCTGGTGTCCATCGAGAAGACCGACCACGTGCCGGTGGCGGTCCCCACGGGTGACACGGCGATGTCGACCGCTGAGGGCCCGGTCGGGTTGCCCGCCGAGTCCGAGGTCAGGTCGTAGACGGTGAGGAAGAACCGTTGGGTGCCGGGGTCGTAGACGCAGCTGGGGTCGCCCACCTGGTGCGGGCTGACCGCACCGGTCGTCCGGTTGAACTCGCTGTCGTTGAACAGAAACCGGTTCAGGGATGTCAACGACTGACGGACCCCACCGCTGTAGACGGCGAACGCGTTGTTCACCGACTCGACGACATCCCCGCCCGGCGCGGCGCACAGCGCCTGGTCCGGGGGGACCAGCGAGAACTGGTTGCCGCCGTCCACGGTGCGCTGGTCGTAGTGGGTGATACCGAGCGTGGACATGGCCTTGGCCCCGTCCGCGGCGACGACGGGCAGCAGGGTCCCGGTGATCCCCGTCAGCGGGATGGGCGTGGTGTGCCTTGCGATGGAGCGGTTGCTGCCGTTGGCGACGCGGTTGGCGGTGATGGCGATGTCGTCCCCGGTCGGCGGCCGCAGCTCGCCGGTGGCGCCGGCCCCGCCCACCAGCGTCGGGTGGCCGATCAGGCGCGCTGCGGGCCCGCGGGTGGAGTGCACGGCGGCGCTGCTCGGCGTTGATGACGCCTGCGCGCTGCCGGAGGGGACGAGAGATGCGGCGGCCAGTGCAGCTGCCGCCGCACACGCCCCCCAGGAAGATCGGCGCACGGTGATGCCCCTGTCTGTCGAGGTGGTGGTTCCGCGTCGCATGCTCGCCCAGTTGGCCGTGCAGGGGAAGAGGGCGCCCGAAGCCTTTGCCAGCCCATGACCCGGGCGCCCGGCGAGCACCCCCGGCGAGACGTTCCACGTCCGCCTCTGCCAGTGTTCTGACGTGACGACGATCCTGCTGCTGGGCAGCGGCGAGCTCGGCCGCGAGGTCGCGATCGAGGCCGCCCGCCTCGGTGTGCGGGTCGTCGCGGCCGACAGCTATGACGGTGCGCCGGCGATGCAGGTGACGCCGTACCGCCGCGTTCTGGCGATGACCGACCCTGCGGCACTGCGC
>JACMOY010000112.1 GCA_014377795.1 Actinomycetota bacterium
GAGCTCGCCGAAGGCCTCGGTGTCGGCGGCCCGAGCGGCCTGCACCAGGGTGTCCTCGTCGCGCACGTGACCTCCCTCCGTGGCTGGTCGGACCATGGCACCACGTCCCGAAGCCACCACGTGCCCGGTGACTCGTTGGTTCAGATCGGCACGGCCGGCGCAGTACTCCGATCGGATGGTTGTGCGCTGGACCGTACCTTCGGTCGCCCATCTGCCGATGACAGACACGACACCGCACCGCGAACCCTCACCAGGAGTCCTCATGCGCCTTCGTCCCGCCGTGGCCATCGCCGCCACCCCCGTCCTGCTGCTACTGACTGCCCACCCCGCTGCCGCCGGCACCAGCACCCCCACCTGCATGGGTCACCGGGCCACCATCACCGGCACCGACCACCACGACGTGCTGCGCGGTACCTCGCATGCCGACGTCATCGTCACCCGCGGAGGCGGCGACACCGTGTACGCCGGTGGCGGCAACGACCTCATCTGCGCCGGCAGCGGCAACGACGTCATCCACGGTGGTGCCGGCAACGACCGGATCCTCGCCGGTGCCGGTGTCGACCACGTGTTCGGCGAGGCCGGCAACGACGTCGAGGTCGGCGAGGCCGGTGACGACGTGATGAGCGGTGGCAGCGGCGACGACGTCGAGGTCGGCGGCCTCGGCAACGACCACCTGTCCGGCGACGACGGCGCCGACCACATGTCCGGCCAGGCCGGCAACGACGTCGAGGTCGGCGGCGCCGGCGACGACGTCATCACCGGTGGCACCGGCAACGACCTGGAGAACGGGCAGGCGGGCGACGACCACCTGTCCGGTGACAGCGGCGCCGACCACCTGATCGGCGGCGCTGACGACGACGCGCTCGAGGGTGGCGGCCAGGATGACGTCGTCGAGGGCGGCACGGGCGCCGACCACGTCGACGGCGGCACCGGCGCCGACGAGTGCGACGACGACGGAGCAGCGACGACCTGCGACGACGACCAGGGCGAGGACGAGGCCGGCGACATCTCGCACGACTCCTCGAGCGACACTGCCGTCACCGCGGCCGCCTGACCAGTCTTCCCAACCGCACCTTCGCCACGAGGCGGGCCCACCAGGGCGCCGTACCCCCACCTCGTGGCGAAGGTGCGGTCGTCTCAGGCCAGGCGGCGGCGCGAGCTGATGACGCCGGTGTCGAACCCGGCCAGGTGCAGCCCGCCGTGGAACCGCGCGTGCTCGATCTTCAGGCAGCGGTCCATGACCACGTCCAGACCCGCCGCCTGGCCGCGCTGCGCCGTGGCCTCGTCCCACAGGCCCAGCTGCAGCCACAGGGCCCTGGCGCCCACCTCGAGCGCCTCGTCCAGGACGCCGGGCAGGTCGGCGGGCTTGCGGAACACGTCGACCAGGTCGGGCGTCACGGGCAGCGACGCCAGGCTGGGGAACACCGGGCGGCCGAGGATCTCGGTGGCCGCCGGGTTGACGAAGTACACGTCGTAGTCGCTGGAGGACAGCAGGTACGTCGCCACGAAGTAGCTCGCCCGACTCGGGTTGGCCGAGGCGCCGACCATCGCCACCGTCCGGGTGCTGCGCAGCAGACCCAGCCGCTCGCGGGCACCGGGCCCCTCCCAGGTGCGGGTGGTCACGACGCGTCCTTCGTCGCGGCGGTCAGCGCCTGGTCGAGGTCCCACAGCACGTCCTCGACGTCCTCGAGGCCGACGCTGATCCGCACCAGGTCCGGGGGCACCCCCGCCGCCTCGAGCTGCTCGTCGCTCAGCTGCTGGTGGGTGGTGCTGCCCGGGTGGATCACCAGGGTGCGGGCGTCACCGATGTTGGCCAGGTGGCTGCACAGCTGCAGCGACTCGATGAAGGTGCTCGCCGCCGCCCGACCACCGCGGACGCCGAACGACAAGACCGCGCCGGGGCCCAGCGGCAGGTAGCGGCGGGCGCGCTCGTGGTGCGGGTGGTCGGGCAGCCCCGCCCAGCGCACCCACGCGACCCGGGCGTCGGCGTCCAACCACCGGGCCACCGCGTGGGCGTTGGCCAGGTGGGCGTCCATCCGCTGCGGCAGCGTCTCGATGCCCTGCAGCAGCAGGAAGGCCGAGTGCGGCGAGAGGCTGGCCCCGACGTCCCGCAGCTGCTCGCTGCGCAGCTTGGTCAAGAACCCGTACTCGCCGAAGTTCTCCCACCACCGCACCCCGCCGTACGACTCGGTCGGCTCGGTCATGGTGGCGAACCGGCCGCTGCCCCAGTCGAAGCGGCCGGACTCGATGACGACCCCGCCGAGCGTGGTGCCGTGGCCGCCGAGGAACTTGGTGACCGAGTGGATCACGATGTCGGCGCCGTGCTCGATCGGCCGGCACAGGTACGGCGTCACCGTCGTCGCGTCGACGACCAGCGGCAGCCCGGCCGCGTGGGCGACCTCGGCCAGCCCGGCGATGTCGGCGACGTCGCCGCTGGGGTTGGACACGACCTCGGCGAAGACCAGCTTGGTGCGGTCGGTGATCGCCGCCGCGTAGTCGGCCGGGTCGGTGCCCGGCACGAAGGTCGTCTCGACCCCGAACCGGCGCAGGGTGACGTCGAGCTGGGTCAGCGTCCCGCCGTACAGCGACGCCGAGGCCACGATGTGGTCGCCGGCGCCGGCGAGCGCGGCGAAGGTGAGGAACTCGGCGGCCTGGCCGCTGGCCGTGGCCACCGCGCCGATCCCGCCCTCGAGACTGGCCAGGCGCTCCTCGAGCGCCGCGACGGTCGGGTTGCCGATGCGGGTGTAGATCGACCCGTACTTCTGCAGCGCGAACAGGCTCGCGGCGTCAGCGGTGTCCTCGAAGACGAAGCTGGTGGTCTGGAAGATCGGTACGGCGCGGGCGCCGGTCGTGGGGTCGGGGCCGCCGCCGGCGTGCAGGGCGCGGGTGCGAAACCCCCAGGTGCGATCGCTCATGCCAGGAGTGTAGGCAGGTGCTGGGCCGAACCGGTTGCGCGAAGTTACCGGCGGGTAGCATCATGGTTACTGGCGAGTAACCCCGCGTCGCCCGACCGCACGCCCCGACCGCACGCCCCCGACTGCACGTCCGCGAGGAGCACCATGGGTCACTACCGGTCCAACGTCCGCGACCTGGAGTTCAACCTCTTCGAGGTCTTCGGCCGACAGCAGGTGCTCGGCACCGGGC
>JACMOY010000113.1 GCA_014377795.1 Actinomycetota bacterium
AGCCGAACCCGGCGTTGTCGGCGGCGTCCGCAGCCAGGTCGAGGTCGGCGTCCGGCAGCACCACCATGTGGTTCTTGGCGCCGCCGAGGGCCTGCACCCGCTTGCCGTTGGCGGTGCCGGTCACGTAGACGTAGCGCGCGATCGGCGTCGAACCGACGAACGACCCCGCCGCGACGTCGGGGTGCGTGAGCAGCCGGTCGACGGCGACCTTGTCGCCGTGCACGACGGAGAACACGCCCTCGGGCAGTCCCGCCTCGGCCCACAGCTCGGCGATCAGCAGCGACGCCGACGGGTCCTTCTCGCTGGGCTTGAGGACGACGGCGTTGCCCGCGGCGATCGCGACGGGCACGAACCACAGCGGCACCATGGCCGGGAAGTTGAACGGCGAGATCACGGCCACGACACCGAGCGCCTGGCGGATCGAGTAGACGTCGACCTTGGTCGAGACGTTCTCGCTGAAGCCGCCCTTGAGCAGGTGCGGGATGCCGCAGGCGAACTCGACGACCTCGAGGCCTCGGGTGACCTCACCGACCGCGTCCGAAGCCACCTTGCCGTGCTCCGCGGTGATCAGCGCGGCTACGTCCTCCTTGCGGGCGTCCAGCAGCTCGCGGAACTTGAAGAGCACCTTGGTGCGTGATGAGAGGGACGATGCGCCCCAGGCCCGCGCGGCGCTCGACGCCCCGGCGACGGCGAGGTCGACGGTGGCGTCATCGGCGAGGTCGACGTGCCCGGTGACCTGGCCGGTCGCGGGGTCGAACACCTCGCTGGAGCGCTCGGTGCCGCCACCAAAGGGCTTGCCATCGATCCAGTGCGTGATCCGCTGCGCCATGTGGTGCTCCCGTCCGAGCCGAAAGGACGCCGGACCCCGACGTCCCCTCGAGCCTGCCCGCTCACCGCCTGACCGACAAGCGGCACAGTGTCAGCAGATGCGCCGTCCTGCTTACACTGTGTCAGTGCTGACCCTGCGCGAGGTGCTGGCCCTGCCGGTGGTGCGGGCCGGCGGCCCCGAGGTGGTGGCCGGCGCGAGGGGGCTGGACGCCGAGGTGCGCTGGGTGCACGTCAGCGAGCTGGCTGACATCGCGGCTCTGCTGCGCGGCGGCGAGCTGATCCTCACCACCGGCATCGCGCTACCGGCCGGCCGCGCGGGCCAGCGGCGGTACGTCGACGAGCTGGCCGGGGCGGGGGCCAGCGGGCTGGTCGTCGAGCTGGGACGGCGGTGGGAGCAGGTGCCACCGGGCATCGCCCAGCGCGCCGAGGACGTCGGGCTGCCGGTTGCCGCCCTGCACGCCGCGGTGCCGTTCGTGCAGGTGACCGAGACCGTGCACGCGCTGATCATCAACGCCCAGTACGCCGCCCTGCGGCAGTCCGAGGAGGCGCACCGGGCGTTCACCGGACTCTCGGTCGAGGGCGCGTCGGTGGCCGACATCGTCGAGCGGGCCGCGCAGATGAGCGGGCACGCGGTCGTGCTCGAGGACCTCGCCCACCGCGCGGTCGTCACCGCCGCCGGCCCGTCCTCGACCGCCCGACTGCTCGCCGACTGGGAGGCGCGCTCGCGCGAGCAGGGCTGCGCGACCGATCCGGGCCGGACCGAGCGGGGCAGCGCCGAGCCGTGGCTGGTCGTGCCGGTGGGTCCGCGCTCGCAGCGCTGGGCCCGGCTGGTGGCCCCCTACCCCGCGCCGGGCGATACCGGCGTGGCGATGGTCCTCGAGCGGGCGGCCGAGGCCCTGGCCTTGAACCGGCTGCTCGAGCGCGACCAGGTCAGCCTCGAGCAGCAGGCCCACCGCGGGGTGGTGGCCGACCTGCTCGCCGACCACGCGGCGTCCCGGCCGACCGACGAGGCCGCGGTGCAGGCCCGAGCGCGCGCCCTGGGCCTGGCGGTGACCGACCGCGAGCTCATCGGCGTCGCCGTCTGGTCGCCGGCGGTCGTGGCCGTCGACGCCGTGGCCACCGGGCGCCGCGACCGGTCGCTGGCCGAGGCGGTCACCCGGGCGGTGCGCTCGACCCGGACGTCGGCACTGGTGGCCACCGTCGAGCCCGGCCAGGTGCTGCTGCTGTGCTCGCTGCCGCCGGCGCGCACGGCCACCGGCACGTCGGCGGTGCTACGCCGGCTGAGCCTGGCCGTCCGCGACCAGCTGCGCAGCGCCGGGTGGGCGCAACCGCACACCGTGGGCGTCGGTGAGCCGGTGGCCGGGATCGGCGCGGTGCCGGGGTCGCTGGTGCTGGCTGGGCACGTTGCACAGGTGGCCGCGTCGCTGCCGCCGTCCGCGGATCGACCGTACTTCGACAGCGGAGACGTCCGGCTGCGCGGTGTGCTGGGGGCACTGAGCGAGGACCCGCGCCTGGTGGCGTTCGCCGACTCCGAGCTCGGGCGCCTGCGCGCGCACGACGCCCGGCACGAGGGCGACCTGGTCACCACCCTGCGCGCCTTCCTGCACGCCCGCGGCAACATCAGCGCGCTGTCGCGCGCGAGCCACCTGAGCCGGCCGGCGCTCTACGCCCGGCTGGCGCGGATCCAGGACGTGCTCGGCGTCGACCTCGAGGACGCCGAGTCGAACCTGTCGCTGCACGTCGCGCTGCTCGTGAGCGACCTGCGCGGCTGAGGGGCTGACCGCTCAGATCCGGTCGTCGTCCAGCACCGGCGGCTCGATCGAGCGGGGGGCCAGGGCCAGTGAGCGCACGTGGGTCGCGATCTCGCCCAGGGTCGCTACCCAGGACGCCGGGTCGGCCACCACGTGCTCGACCAGCAGCTCGAGCTGGGTGGCCCGCGAGGGCCGGCCGATGAGGAACGGGTGGTTGGTGAGCACCCAGCAGGCACGCTCGTGGACGAGGGCGTCGTACTCGGCCTGCCACATCTCGCGGGCCTTGGCGGGCGACTCGATCAGGCCGCTGCCGGACACGTCAGGGAGGTAGCAGAACTGCTCCCAGTCGTCCAGGGCCCACTGGATCGGGATCTCGACGACCGAGGTCGTCGACCCCGGCGTCACCGCCAGCTCGTACGGCACGTCGGCGTCCATCAGCGTCGAGTCGTAGAGGAACCCGCGCTCGGCGAGCAGCGCCGGGGTGCGCCACGACAGGTCCCACATCGGGGCGCGGTAGCCGACCGGCCGCACGCCCGCGACCTCCTCGAGCGCGGCCAGGCCGCGGTCGAGCGCCTCGACCTCCTGCGCGGCGTTCATCGCTGACGGCTGCTCGTGCAGGTAGCCGTGGTGCGCGATCTCGTGCCCGGCGGCCACGATGTCGCGGACCACGCCCGGGTAGCGGTGCGCGGTGTAGCCGGGGACGAAGAACGTCGACCGCACGCCGTGCCGCTCGAGCAGCGCCAGCAGCCGGGGGACGCCGACGAGCGGGCCGTAGGCCTGGTGGCTCATCACACCCATCCGCTGGGCGTTCTGCGGCGAGCCCCACAGCACCGCCGACTCGGCGTCGACGTCGAAGGTGAACGCCGCCGCCGCGGTGTGGTCACCCGGCCAGCTCACCGGCCCGGCCGGCGTCGTCACGACCGGGCCCCGTCGGCCATGATCGTGACCAGCTCGTAGGCGACGTTGGCCGCGGCGATGGCGGTGATCTGCGCGTGGTCGTAGGCGGGTGACACCTCCCCGACGCCGGCGCCGACGATCGGCAGGGCACGCATCCCGCGCAGCACCGCGAGCAGCTCGCGGCTGGTCATCCCGCCGGCCTCGGGCGTGCCGGTCGCGGGGGCGAAGGCCGGGTCGAGCACGTCGATGTCGATCGAGACGTACACGCGAGCGTCACCGACGCGCTCGAGCACCCGGTCGACGACGCCGTCCGCGCCGAGGCGCTCGATGTCGCGGCAGTGCACGACGGTGAACCCCAGCTCCTCGTCGTCGAGCAGGTCGCGCCGGTCGTACAGCGACCCGCGGATGCCGACGTGGGCCGAGCGGCCCTTGACGACCAGCCCCTCCTCGGACGCGCGGCGGAACGGCGTCCCGTGCGTGCAGGGCGCGCCGAAGTAGGTGTCCCAGGTGTCCAGGTGGGCGTCGAAGTGCACCAGCGCCACGGGGCCGTGCGCCTCGCGCACCGCCCGCAGCGACGGCAGGGCGACCGTGTGGTCGCCGCCGAGGATGACGAACGGCTTGCCCTCACCGACCAGAGCTGCCACACCCGCCTGGATCTGGTCGAGCGCCTGCGGGATGTCGAAGGGGTTGCAGGCGATGTCACCTGCGTCGACCACCTGGGCGTCCTGGAACGGCAGCACGTCCAGCGCCGGGTTGTAGGGCCGCAGCAGCCGGCTGGCCTCGCGGATCGCCGAGGGGCCGAACCGCGCGCCGGGGCGGTAGGTGACGCCGGAGTCGAAGGGCACACCGACGACGGCGACGTCGTGCGGGCCGACGTCCTGCAGGCGGGGCAGGCGGGCGAAGGTGGTCAGGCCGGCGTACCGCGGCACGACCTGGCCGTCGACCTGCCCGACCACGCCGTTCGCGTGCTGCACGTGCTGCTCGACCACGGTCAGGCTCCTTCGGTGGGGGGTTCGGGGATCACGCAGGGTCAGGCGCGGGTGCGGGTCGAGCCGCCGTTGGCCTGCACGACCTGGCCCACCATCGCCGACATCCGGAAGTCGGCGAGCAGCGACACGACCGCGGCCAGCTCGTCCGCGCGTCCGATCCGGCCGAGCGGGATCTGCTCGGCGTACTGCGCGTGCATGGCGGCGAGCGTGATGCCGGCGGCGCGCGCGTCGACGTCCAGCTGGGGGGTGTCGGTGACGCCCGGGGCAACGGCGTTGACGATGATCCCCTCGGGTGCCAGCTCGCGACCGAGGGTCTTGACCATCGAGATCAGGCCGGCCTTGGACGCCGCGTACGCCGTCGCCTCGGGCCAGCCGGTGACGCCCCACTCGCTCGACACCACCACGATGCGGCCTGCGCCGCGCCGTCGCATGCCCGGCAGCACCGCCTGCACCAGCCAGAAGGTGCCGCCGAGGTTGGTGTCGACGGTCTTCCACCACAGGTCGAGGTCCTCGTCGACGAGCGGGCCCATCGCCATGTGCGCGTGGTTGGCGACCAGGACGTCGACGTCACCCAGCCGGGTCGACACCTCGTCCACCATCGCCGTGACGGCGTCGCGGTCACAGACGTCGGCGGGGACGGCGATCGCGCCCAGCTCGGCGGCCAGGTCCGTCAGCGCCCGCGAGGGCTCGCGGTCGTTGAGGGCGACGCGCGCGCCGTCGCGCGTCAGACGTCGGGCATGGGCGGCACCCATGCCCTGGGCAGCGCCGGTCACGAGCGCGATCCTGCCCAGCAGCGGCTGGTCGGTGGCCACTCAGATCACCGCGCCGGCGTTGGGGTTCAGGACCTCACCGACGCAGA
>JACMOY010000011.1 GCA_014377795.1 Actinomycetota bacterium
GCAACGCAACGCGGCGCTGGCCGAGCGGCTCCGCGACCGCGAGCGCGTCGAGCCGTCCGGCTGAGGGGTCACAGGTTGCCGCGGCGCTCCTGGTCGCGCTCGATCGCCTCGAACAGGGCCTTGAAGTTGCCCTTGCCGAAGCCCAGCGAACCATGCCGCTCGATCAGCTCGAAGAACACCGTGGGTCGATCGCCCAGGGGCTTGGTGAAGATCTGCAGCAGGTAGCCGTCCTCGTCGCGGTCGACGAGGATCCCGCGCGCCTGCAGCTGGTCGATCGGCACGCGCACGTGACCGATGCGGGCGCGCAGCTCGGGGTCCTCGTAGTAGGAGTCAGGGGTGTCGAGGAACTGCACGCCGCTGGCGCGCATCCGGTCGACGGTGCCGACGATGTCGCCCACGGCCAGGGCGACGTGTTGCGCGCCGGGCCCGCCGTAGAAGTCCAGGAACTCGTCGATCTGCGACTTGTGCTTGCCGATCGCCGGCTCGTTGAGGGGGAACTTCACCCGGTGGTTGCCGTTCGCGACGACCTTGCTCATCAGCGCCGAGTAGTCGGTGGCGATGTCGTCGCCGACGAACTCGGCCATGTTCACAAAACCCATGACCCGGTTGTAGAAGCCGACCCACTCGTCCATCTTGCCGAGCTCGACGTTGCCGACCACGTGGTCGACGGCCTGGAACAGCCGCTTCGGCGCGTCCGCCGGGCGGGTCACGGTCGTCGTGCGCGCCACGAAACCCGGCAGGTAGGGCCCGGTGTAGCGCGACCGGTCGACCAGCGAGTGGCGCGTGTCGCCGTACGCCGCGATGACCGCACGCCGCACCGTGCCGTGCTCGTCGCTGACGTCGTGCGGCTCCTCGAGCACGGTGGCGCCGACGGTGCGGGCGTGCGCGACGCAGCGGTCGACGTCCGGCACCTCGAGGGCGATGTCGAGGATCCCGTCGCCGTGCCGGCGCTGGTGATCGTGCAGGGCGCTGGCGGGGTGGACTCCACCGGTGATCACGAACCGCGCCGAGCCCGAGCGCAGGACGTACGCGACGTGGTCGCGGTTGCCGGTCTCGGGGCCGCTGTAGGCGACCAGGTCCATGCCGAACGCCAGCTGGTAGTACGTCGCGGTCTGGGTCGCGTTGCCGACCACCCACACCAGTGCGTCCAACGCGGTCACCGGGAACCGGTCGCGGCTCTCGTCGTACTCGACCAGACCGACCAGCGTGCGCAGCTGGTCGAGGTCCAGGTCGGCCAGTCGCTCGTCCGGCGTGAGGGTGGTGTGCTCGATGGTCGACATGGCGGCAGCGTGGGGCAGGGTGTCGTCGCTGGGCAACTGCGGTTCGCCGGCGTGAGCAGATTGTGCAGACTGACCAAGGGTTCACCTGTCAGACTGGACAACGTGTCCAGCATCGACGCCCTTGACGTCCGCCTGATCGAGCTGCTGACCACCGAGCCACGGATCGGGGTGCTCGAGGCGTCGCGACGGCTGCAGGTGGCCCGCGGCACGGTGCAGGCGCGTCTGGACCGGCTGGTCGCCAGCAGGGTGATCCGCTCGTTCGCACCGACGCTGGACCCCGCTGCGCTGGGCTACGCGGTGACCGCGTTCGTCAACCTCGAGATCCGCCAGGGCGCGCGGTCACGGGTGACCGACCACCTGGCGGCGATCCCCGAGGTGCTCGAGGTGCACACGATCACCGGCCAGGGCGACCTGATGTGCCGGCTCGTGGCCCGCGACAACGACGACCTGCAGCGGGTGATCGACGTCCTGGTGGCCGACGACGACGTGCTGCGCACCGCCACGGTCGTGGCCCTGGCGTGCGTCATCGCGCACCGCACCCTGCCCCTCGCGCGGGCCGGCTCCTAGAACGAGGTGGGGTCCGAGGCCGGCCGACGTCCGGTCGTGGCGCGCTCGGCGTCCTGCTGGGCGGCGTACCGGGTGCGCACCTCGTCCATGTCGAGCGCCTGCACCTGCGTCAGCAGGTCCTCAAGGGCCGGCCGCGGCAGGGCGCCGGGCTGGCTGAAGACCGGGATGCCGTCGCGGTAGGCGACCAGCGTGGGGATCGAGGTGATGCCGTACCGACCGGCCAGCTCGGGCTCGGCCTCGGTGTCGACCTTGGCGAAGGTCACGCCGGGGTTCACCCCGCTGACCTGCTCGTAGACGGGGGCGAACTGGCGGCACGGGCCGCACCAGGCGGCCCAGAAGTCGATCAGGACGATGCCGTCCGCGACCGTGCCGTCGTGGGTGTCCAGGGTCATCTCACGCGTTGCCATGAGACGTCCAACACCCGTCCCCTGCCCGCTGTTCCACCCCCCAGGCCCCCCCCCAGGCCAGCACTTTGTGCGCCAAGTGCCGCTGCCCCCGCAGCGCGGGCGGCAGTTGGTGCAGCAAGTGCGGGGTGGGGGTGGGGTCAGGTGCGGCCGACGAACCAGCGGCGCAGGGTGTCGATCCGGGTGCGGACCTGCTCGGCGCCGGCCTGGGGCACCGGCGGGCCGCCGCAGGCGCGGCGCAGCTCGGCGTGGACGCTCGCGTGCGGCTGGCCGGTGCGCCGGGCCCAGGCGCCCACGAGCTGGTGCAGCTCCTTGCGCAGAGCGGCCACCTCGCGATGGGCGGCGACGGCGACCGGCGGGTCGTCCTTGACGGCGGCCCCCCGCGATCGCCGTTCGGCCTGCTGGCCGGCCTGGCGCTGGCGCAGGGCGTGCGCCA
>JACMOY010000114.1 GCA_014377795.1 Actinomycetota bacterium
CCGAGGTCTGGGTGAGCTGCATGCCGTCCAGCCAACACCCCGTGGACTCTATGGTGGCCGTGTCGAACCGCAGTTGTGTCTGAGATCTCAGACAGTAATCTCGGACCGTGGACTCACGGGGTCAGTGCTGCGGCGAGCACCGTTTCGGCCGTTGCCTGCGGCCCGGTCAGCACTGCACCCGCGCTGAGCACGTCGCCGAGCGTGCGCCGCTTCCACAGCAGCAGGAGCAGGTCGGCGGCGGGCGCGGTCAGAACCGCCCGCTCGCCCGACCCGATCACCCACGAGCGCTCGCCGTCGCGCAGCTCGTGCGCGAAGGCCAGGGCCGACTGCCGCCCGAGCGCCATTTGCCGCGGCAGCATCACGTCAACGACCTCCGCCACCCCGTCGGCGGCCAGGTCGGCGTCGGCGGCGGGCGGGCGACCGAGGGCGGGCTGCGCGTCCCACCGGTGCACCAGGGTCTCGGGCACCTGACGCCGACCCCAGAACCCGACCACGGCCGGCGGCCACAGCGTCCAGCACGGCTGGGCAGGGTCACGCGCCGCCAGCTCGCCGACCAGCGCTGCGGCGCCATCGGCGTACCAGCCGGCGAGCGGCACGGTGCCAGGTCGGGGCGCGAAGGCGGGCTCGTCGTCCGAGCCCAGCGCCGACGTGGCCCAGCGGTGCACCCGCCCCAGGTGGGTGGCGAGCGACGCGACGTCCCAGCCCGGGCAGGCGGCGACCGGCGCGCCGAGGTCGCCGTCCAGGCACGTGTGGAAGGCCGCGACCTCGGCGCGCAGGTGATCGAGCCGGCCCGCGTCGTCGAGGGGGCTCACCGGTGAGCCCCCAGGTGCCCGCGGCGCACCAGACCCTGCAGGTGCTGACCCACCTGGCCCGGCACGCGGGCCCGCTGCCGGCCGCCCGCATCGCCGCTGACCTCGGCCTGCCTCGCTCGACGGTCTATCACTTGCTGAACGTACTGCAGCACAACGGTTTCGTCGTGCACCTGCCCGAGGAACGTCGCTACGGTCTGGGCGTCGCCGCGTTCGAGGTCGGTTCGGCCTACACCCATCAGGCACCCTTGGCCCGGCTGGCCCGTCCGCTGCTCGCGCGGCTCGTCGACGACGTCGGGCACAGCGCCCACCTGGCCGTGCTGCACGGTCGCGAGGTGCTCTACGTCGTCGAGGAGCGCGCGCCGGGGCGCCCGCCGCTGGTCACCGACGTCGGGGTTCGGCTGCCCGCCCACCTGACCGCCAGCGGGCGCGCCGTCCTGGCGGCGCTGCCGACCGCCCAGGTGCGGGCGCTGTTCCCCGACCGGACGACGTTCGTCCAGCGCAACGCCGCCGGCCCGACGTCCCTGCCCGAGCTGCGGCGGCTGCTCACGGCGGTCCGCACCACCGGCCACGCGTTCGAGGACGGCGAGGTGACCCCCGGGTTCGCCTCGGTGGCCTCGCCGGTCTTCGACAGCGCCGCCCACCCGGCCGCCGGCATCGCGGTCACCTTCCCCGCGGCGGACGTCGACCCCGCCGACCGGGCACTGCTGGCCGACCGCCTGGCCCGGGCGGGCCGCGACCTGACCCCGCGGGTGGGGTGCCGCCCCCC
>JACMOY010000115.1 GCA_014377795.1 Actinomycetota bacterium
CGCCCCGGGGCCGGCCCGGGCCCGCGGGGGGGGGCGCCCCCCGCGGAGGGGGCGGCGCCCCTCGTCGGCGCCGAGCACCCGGGGGTCCAGGTGGTCGAGCTGCCCGTGGCGGGGGACGCCGCCGAGTTGTTGCCGGCCAACGCGAAGGACGCCGACCTGTTGGTCGTCGGCACCCGCGGCCACGTCGGCGTGGTGGGAGCGGTCCTCGGCAGCGTCAGCCGACGCTGCCTGCGCGAGGCGGCGGTCCCCGTGGTGCTGCTGGGGCCGGACGCGCCCGACCTGCGTGAGGTGCGGGTCGTCGTCACCAGGTGGCACGGCGAGACCGGCGGGGCGGCGCAGGAGTGGGGGGTGCGTCGTGCGGTCGCACGGCACCTGCCGCTGCACCTGCTGGACAGCTGGCACATGCAGCCGGGCGCGCCCGAGCTGAGCGTCGAGCGTCGGCGCGCGCTCCAGCTGACCGCGGCGCAGGACGCCCACGAGCGGGCCCTGGCCGACCTGCGGGTCGCGGTCGGTGGCCGGGTGGAGGTCACCGGTGACCTGGTCGAGGGCCGCGGCATCGACGTCGAGTACGCCCGAACCCACCGCGGCGACCTGCTGGTGGTCGACTGGGACGACGAGGACCACCGGCCCTCGGTGCGGCACTCGCGGTGCCCGATCGTCGCCGTGCCGCCGCCGTCGGGTCAGTCCGCGCCGCGGGTCGGCGAGCGCGTCCTCAGCTGACCCGCACCGCGCGGGTGACCAGCGCGGCCAGCACGCCCCCGGCGGTGGCGGCGACGTACGTCGGCCAGCCGGGTCCCATGGTCGTGAGCAGCGCTTGCAGGGCCGGCAGCTCGACCGCCCGCACCCGCAGCGCCGCGCACGCGGCGACCGACAGCGGCAGCGCCGGGTTGCGGGGCCCGACGTGCCCCTGGCGCAGCCGCCACGGCCCGGGCCGGCGCGCGCGGGCGCCCAGAGCCACGCCGAGCATCGCTGCGCCCAGCCCCACCATCAGCGCCGACCGCTCGGCCTGCGGGACGCCCGTTCGGGCGGTGAGGAACGCCGTGGCCGTGAGGAGCAGGGTGAGGATCACCACCCGCCACCACAGCCCGCCGCCGAGGACGCCCTCGTGCGGGCTGCGCGGTGGCCGGGTCATCGCGTCGAGCTCGACCGGCTCGGCGCCCAGCGCCGTCCCGGTGAGCGAGTGGGTCAGGAGGTTGATCCACAGGATCTGAGCCGGCAGCAGGGGCAGCGCCATGCCCAGGCCCGGCCCGAGCAGCATGATCAGCACCTCGGCCGCCCCGCCGGACAGCCCGTAGAGCAGGAAGCGGCGGATGTTGGTGTAGACCCGCCGACCCTCCTCGATCGCGGCCACGACGGTCTGCAGCTCGTCGTCGGCGATGACCAGGTCGGCGGCCTGGCGGGCCACCTCGGTGCCCTGGCCGCCGAGGGCGACCCCGATCGCCGCCCGGCGCAGCGCCGGCGCGTCGTTGACACCGTCGCCGATCATCGCGACGACGTGCCCCTGCTCCTGCCAGCTCCGGACCGCCTCGAGCTTGTCGCGCGGGGTGGCCCGGGCGATGACGTCGACGTCCAGCCCGGGGGCGTCGTGCAGGGGTCGGTTCGCCAGGTCGAGCACCCGGGCCGGACCGTCGGTGACCCCGACCTGCTGGGCGATCGAGGCTGCCGTCAGGACGTTGTCGCCGGTGACCAGCACCACCCGCACGCCGGCGCGGCGGCACCGCTGGATGGCGGCGGCGGCCGAGGAGCGCGGCGGGTCCTGCAGGGCCACCAGGCCCAGCAGGTCCAGCCCGGTGTCGACGTCCGCCGGGACGCCGGGGCCAGGCGTCGACCGCTGGGCGACGGCGAGCACCCGCAGACCCTCGCGGGAGAGGCCTTCACTGCGGCTCACGGCGGCGGCCAGGGTGGCGTCGCTGACGCGGAGCACCCCCGCGGTCAGCACGTGGTCGGGGGCGCCTTTGACGACGACCAGGTGTCCGCCGTCGACGCGGTGCACCGTCGTCATCCGCTTGCGGACGCTGTCGAAGGGCACCTCGGCGACCCGGACCGGCTCGGCCACGGCGTCACCACCCGCGTCGCGCGTCGCGACCAGCAGCGCGATCTCGGTCGGGTCACCGGCGTGCTGGCCGTCCTCACCCAGCCGCGCGTCGTTGCACAGCCGGACGGCGGTGCGCAGCTGCTCCTCGGTCGCGCCGGGGGCGGTCCACCACTGGGTCACCTGCATCTGCGCGCGAGTGAGGGTGCCGGTCTTGTCGGTGGCGAGCAGGGTCACCGAGCCGAGCGTCTCGGCGGCCGCCAGGTCGCGCACCACCGCGTGCCGGCCGGCCATCCGGCGCGCTGCCAGCGACAGGGTGATCGTGACGACGGCGGGCAGCGACTCGGGCACCGCCGCCACCGCGAGGCTGACCGCCGTCAGCACCATCAGCTCGAGGTCCTGGCCGCGCCACCAGCCCAGCAGCAGCACCAGGCTGCACGCGACGACGGCGACGGCGGCGATCAGCAGCGAGAGCCGGGCCATCCGGCGCTGCAGCGGCGTCCGCTGGGCGGGGCCCTGCAGGAGTCCGGCCACCTGGCCCAGCGTGCTGCGCGCCCCCGTCGCGACCACGCGCACGATGCCGTGCCCGTGGACCACCGCCGTGCCCGCCAGCACCGTCGCGTCGGCGCCCGGCGTCCCGCCCCCGCCCGCAGCCGTCGCGCCGGCTGCCGTCTTGTCCACCGCCACCGACTCGCCGGTAACGGTCGACTCGTCGACGAGCAGGGCCACCGCGCGAAGGACGACGGCGTCCGCGGGCACCAGGTCACCCTCGTCGAGCAGCACGACGTCACCGGGCACCAGCGCCGCGGCGGCCAGCGCCTGCTCGACGCCGTCCCGCAGCACCCGGCAGGTCGGGGACTGCAGGGTGCGCAGGGCCCGGACGGCGTCGTCGGCGTGGCCGTTCTGGCGCACGGTGACGACGGTGTTGATCACCACCACCAGGGCGATCACCGCGGTGTCGGGGCGGTCCCCGGTGGCCAGGGTGAGGACCCCGGCCACGAGCAGCACGAGCACCAGGGGGTCGGTCAGGGCCGTTGCCACGAGGCGCGGCAGCGACCGCACCGCGGGTTCGGGCAGCGTGTTGGGCCCCACCTCGGCCAGCAGGCGGGCCGCCTCGTGACCGGTCAGCCCCGCGGAGTCGGCCTCGGTCGACAGCGGGGACGCCCTCACGACCGGGGCGCCGCGTGCGCGCCGGGCACGTGGGCCGGGAGCACCACCACGGGGCAGGGGGCGCGGTGGATGCAGCCCTGTGCCACCGACCCCACCATGGCCTCACGCAGCCGGCCGTGGCCGCGGCTGCCGACGACGAGCAGGACGGCGTGCCGCGCCTCGCTGACCAGGACGTCCGCCGCATCGCCGTGCAGCACCAGCGCGGACTCGATCACCGGGTCGTGGGTGACCCCCCACCGGGCCAGCTGCTCGGTCTGTTCGGACTCGGCGTGCCGGCGAGCGTCGGCCGACACGGTCGTCTCGGCCAGCGCCCCGACGTCCGGTGCGTGACCGGAGGCGCTGACGACGCGCAGCAGGGCGTCGTGACGGCGCGCGTAGGCCAGGGCCCAGCGCAGGGCGTGGTCGCTGCCGGTCGACCCGTCGAGGCCGACGACGACCAGGTCCGGGGTGCTCATGTCGACCGGACGGCGGACGCCGGGTCCACCGACCCCGAGCGCGCCAGCTGGCCCTGCCGGACGACGACGACCGGGGTGTTGCTGTGGGTCATCACGTGCCGGCTCACCGAGCCGAGCAGCAGGCTGGTGAACCCGCCGCGCCCCCGACTGCCCATCACGAGCACGTCCGCGTCGCGGGCGGCCAACACCAGGGCCGGGCCCGGCTGGGTGTGGGCACTCAGCCGCTGGACCGGCACCTGCGGGTACCGCTCGCACCACGGGCGCACCAGCTCGTCGACGACGAACGCCCGCTCGTCCGCGACCTGCTGCCAGGTCGGGACGTCGGCCATCGTCAGGAGTGCCACATCGACCCACCACGCGTGGACGATGGTCAGCCCGGTTCCGCGGGCGGCGGCGCGGGCGAAGGCGAACCCGGTCGCGTCGTCGCACTCGGGTGAGTCGTCCAGCCCCAGGACGACGTTGCCGGCCGGGACGTCCGGCGCCGCGCTCGCATCCGCGTCGGGGTCGTCGTCGGCGCCCGCCGGGGTGGCACCGACCGGGTTGGGGACGACGGCCACGGGGCACTGCGAGTGCGCCGCGACGGCGACCGCGACCGAGCCGAAGGGGGCGCTCCACCGGTGGTGGGGGCGCCGTCCGAGCACGAGCAGGGCGGCCGACGTGGACGCGGTCACCAGGGCGGCGGCCGGCGAGGCGTCGACCAGCAGGGTGCGCACGTCCAGCCCCGGCTGGTGGGCGCTCACCCGCGCGACACCCTGCGCGAGCGTCGCCTCTGCCTGGCTGCGCAGCTCGCGGTGCATCTGCTCGATCTCGGCCGTGGGCAGCGGGTAGCCGTACCCCCACGAGTACGCCGCGCCGGTCACGTAGGTGTGCACCACCGTCAGGGGGACGCCACGCCCCGCAGCCTCGGTCGCGGCCCAGGTGAGGGCGGTGTCGCTGACGGGTCCCTCGTAGCCGACGGCGACGTGGCTCCGGGCCCCCGGGTCGTCCTGGTTGCTGGTCATGGTGTGCCCTTCCTCATGGTGTGCCTCCTGGGGCGGCCGGTCACGGGACGAGCACGATACGGCCATCGACCTTGCCGGCCTCGAGATCACGCATCGCGTGCTCGGCACCGGCCAGGTCGACCTCGTGGACCCGGGTGGTCAGCCGTCCGCGCTGGGCCAGCGCCACGACCTCGGCCAGCTCGGTGCGGCTGCCCCAGAAGCTCGACCCGACCACCACCTCGGCCGCGGGTGAGAGGAAGCCGGTCGCCAACGAGCCGCCGCCCAGGCCGACGATGACGACCTGGGCGCGCGGTGCGGCCAGGGCGCCGGCGAGCGCGAGCGGCGCGGCCGATCCGACCAGGTCGATGACCGCGGCGGCACTGGTGGCCAGGCCGGCGTCCTCGACCTGCTCGGGGCTGATCGCGAGGTCCGCGCCGAGCGCGGTGGCCACGGCGCAGCGGTCGGCGTCCGGCTCGACGACCACCAGCCGCGCGCTGCACAGCTCGCGCAGCAGCTGCACGGCGTACTGGCCCAACCCGCCCGCACCGATCACCACGACCGTGGTGCCCGGCACCAGGTTCGCCAGCACCTTCTTGACCGCGCGGTACGGCGTCAGCGCGGCGTCGGTGAGGGGCGCGCTGGTGATCGGGTCGAGGTCGCCCAGCGGGACGAGGTGGCGCACAGCGGGGACCAGCACGTACTCGGCGAACCCGCCGGGGCGGCCGATGCCCACCCAGGACGTCACCGAGCACAGCTGCTCCTCACCCGACACGCACACCCGGCAGGCCCCGCACCCCCAGCCGCCGAAGACGGCCACCGGGGTGCCGTGCTCGAGCGGCCCGGTCGCGGTCGGCGCCCCCGCCGACCCGCCGCCGACCGGTCCGTACGCCTCGACGTAGCCGCAGATCTCGTGGCCGAGGACCCAGGGCAGCGAGGGCAGCAGCTGCAGCTCGCCGGTGGACAGGTGCAGGTCGGAGTGGCACAGGCCCGTTCCCGCCACCCGGACGAGCACCTGGCCCGGGCCGGGTTCGGGAACGGGCAGGTCACGAATCTCCAGCGCCGAGGCGTAGCCCGGCAGGACGGCGGCACGCACGATGGTCATCTCCCGGTCGTCGAGCGGTGGGGCCGGTCGGCTCCTGTGCCCAGGGTTCGCCGGTGCGGCGCCGGCGGGTAGGGCACTTGGTCCCGACCACGGGCCGCGCGGGCGAGGGCGAGAATGGGGCGGTGACCCAGGCCGAGGCAGACCCAGCGCCGATCAGCCCCGCGCGGCGACCACCGCCCCGGCGCGGGTCGCCCCGCGCGCTGCGCGGCGTCCGCGCCCAGTCGGCCGCCGCGGCCGTGCTGGTCGTGGCGCTCGCCCTCGCCGGCGGAGCGGTCGCCTTCGTCCTGCTGCTCGAGCGGACGCTCGTCTCGACCGCCCAGCAGGC
>JACMOY010000116.1 GCA_014377795.1 Actinomycetota bacterium
CCGGTGGCCGCACTCGCGGGGGCTGCGGTGGAACGGGTCTGGGCCCGCTTCGACCGGCGCGACACCCCGCCGCTCACCCGCTTCCTGGCTGAGCTGCTGGGCACCGCGCACTGGTTCGACCAGCGGCGCACCCGCGAGGTGCTGGGCTGGGTGCCCCAGGTGAACCTCGACGAGGCCTTCGCCGCGCTCGCCCGCTACCACCGCTCCAGCACCTGAATCCATCGACCGGCAACCGCAGCGTAACGGCCACCATCCGTCACGGCACCGTCGATGAGTGGACGTGACGACCTCGGCCTGAGAGCACGGCATGCACGACACCGATGTCCGCGACGCCTGGACCAACGCCATCCGGCTCGTGGAGTACGGGTACGACGGCGAGAGTCGACCGCTGTCCTAGCACGGTGGTAGCCGGTGCGTGGTGGTGGTCGGGCTGCTGGTCGCTCCGGTCGCGGGGTGCGGCGAGGGCCCGGTGAGCCGGGTCGATCTCGAGTCGGCGCTGGCCGTCACCTTCGACCACCTCTACGGCATGCAGCAGCAGCGGATGGGCCGGCCGGCGGCGCACGACGCAGGAGCCGGCGCCACCTGCGACAAGGGCGGCCCGACCGTCGCCGACGAAGGCACCGGTGAGGACTGGGCGTGCCTGGTGAGCTTCGTGTCCGGCGACGGCGCTCCGCACCAGGTCACCTAGCCGCAGGTGCTTCGAGGGCGGCGTCGACAACCCGCTGGTCGAGTTCGACGGGTGCACCCAGGCGCTGCGAGGTGCGCGGCCGACCGCTCAGTGCTGCAGGTGGACCACGAGCGGCCGGTGGTCCGAGAGGCCGACCCGTGGGGTGGTCACCTGCGCGCGCACGCCGTCCCAGCCGTGGCCGAGCGCGTGGTCGAGCTGGATCCGCGGCCCACCGGACGGGAACGTCGCCGTGCGCGCCAGCCGCTGCCAGCCGGTCAGGCGCGCCGGCAGCCCGCCGGGCAGGTTGAGGTCGCCCAGCAGCAGCCTCGGCCCGGGCAGCCCGGCGGTCCACCGCGCGATCGCCCGCAGCTGACGCACCGCCGCCCACGGCACGAACGACAGGTGGGTGCTGACCACGGTGACCGGCCCACGGGGTGTCTGCACGACGGCGGCCAGAGCGGCGCGCGGCTCCTCGGGGACGACGAGCAGCCGGGGCCGGCCACCGCCCTCACCCGGCATGACCAGCGGCAAGAACCCCCGTGCCGCGGGGAACCGGCGCACCTGCCAGGACAGCACCGGCCAGCGCGAGACCAGCCCCACGCCGTACGACGGCCCCGCCGCGTGCGGCGAACCCGCGGTCCACACGACGGGGTCGCCGTCGGCGACCCGCCAGGCCCGTCCCGGCCCGGGCACCCCGTGCAGGGTGGCGGCGAACGCGCCGGTGGCGGCGCCCGATGCGGCGGCGGCGACCGCGAGCTGGTCGGTGCCGCCCGAGCGGGGCTGACCCCGGTCGACCTCCTGCACCGCCAGCACGTCGACGTCCAGGCTGGCCACGGCCTCGGTGAGCCGCGCGGCCAGCACGGTGCCGTCGTCCATGCTGCGCCCCGAGAGCAGGTTGAAGGACGCGAACCGCAGCGGCTCAGTCACCGGCGGACCCGGGGACGTCGGCCGCGAGCCGATCGGCGAGGTCGGCCAGGGCGGCGCTGGCCTGGTCGACCACCTCGGAGTCATCAGCAGCGACGCCGCCGAGCAGCCAGCGGGCGAAGGCCAGCTCACCGGCGAGCCGGGCACGGTCGAGCAGGTGGCGGTCGGGCTGCTCGCTGCGGGCCATCGCGTAGGACTCGAGCACCGCGTCCAGCGCCCCCTCGTCCGCACCGAGCGCCACCCAGGCCAGGTCGTCGGCGGGGTCGGCCACCCGCGCCTCGCCCCAGTCGATGATCCCGCTGACCCGGCCGTGCTCGACCAGGACGTGCTCGGCCGCGAGGTCGCCGTGCACCGGCGTCGCGGCGAAGCGCCACTGCCCCACCTGCTCGAGCGCCTTCTCCCACCGGGCGAGCAGGGCGGCGGGCACGTGGCCGGTGGCGGCCGCGCGGTCGACGTCGGACAGCCGGCGCTGGCGGTACTCCTCGGCGGTGTACGTCGGTGCGCCGGCCTCGTCGAGCAGCTCGGGCGGCAGGTCGTGCACCGCGGCGAGGACCCGGCCGAGCTCGGCGGCCAGCGGCTCACCCGGCACGAGGTCAGCGGGGAACAGCGGTGTGCCGGGCACGAAGGGATAGACCACGCAGCGCCCTCCCTCGGGTAGTTCGCACCACCCGGCGGGTTGCGGCACCGCGACGGGAAGCCGGGCGGCCAGCGTCGGGAGCAGCCGCGCCTCGATGTCGATCATCATCGCCGCGGCGGTGCGCCGGGGGGCGCGCACGACCCAGCGCCGGTCGCGGGTGTCGCTGACCAGGGCCACGTCGAAGTCCATCCCGTCGACCGCGGGGGCACCGACGGTCACGGGGTCCAGACCAGCGACGGCGGCGCTGGCCAGGGCAGCCAGAGTCAGGGCGGAGCGCGCGGTCACCGGCTTACCGTATGCGACCAGAGCCGATCGCGCCCTGACGCCTACGGTGGACCCGTGACCTCGGCGAGCCTGCCCACCCTGCCCCTGGCCCGTTCGGCGATCGACCGGGCCGCCCACCGCCGCACCGAGGACCTGCTGACGGCCCTGCTGGCCCAGCCCGCGACCCGGGTGCTCGCCGTCGCCGCCGGCCGCGCTGCCGTGTCCGGCGACCCCGTGGGGTTGGTGCTGCGGGCGCCCGAGCCCGCCGACGCGGGGCGGCTCGCGGTCTACCTCGGCACCGAGCCCGACGGGACCGAGCACGTGGCCGTGCTGGTGGACGACGTGCCCGACGGCGTGGGGCTGCGAGAGGTCGGCGCCGTGCTCGGTGCCCGCGACGCCGGGCTGCTCACCCAGGCGGTGGCGCTGCTCGCCTGGCACGCCGTCCACACGCACTGCCCGCGCTGTGGTGGGCCCACCCGCGTGGTCCAGGCCGGCTACTCGCGGCACTGCGACGCGGACGGCAGTGACCACTACCCCCGCACCGACCCGGCGGTGATCATGACCGTCGTCGACACCGATGACCGGCTGCTGCTCGGCCACCAGGCCAGCTGGCCGCCCGGCCGGTTCTCGACCCTCGCCGGGTTCGTCGAGCCGGGTGAGCCGCTCGAGGCGGCGGTGCGCCGCGAGGTGCTCGAGGAGTCGGGGATCGTGGTCGGCCGGGTCGACTACCGCGGCAGCCAGCCCTGGCCGTTCCCGGCCTCGATCATGTTGGGGTTCCACGCCTACGCCACCAGCCGCGACATCGAGGTGGACGGCGTCGAGATCGAGTCGGCCCGCTGGTTCAGTCGCGAAGACCTGCGGGCGGCGATGTCATCGGGCGAGGTGCTGCTGCCGCCCAGCGTGTCGATCGCCCGCGCGCTGATCGAGGACTGGTTCGGCGGCCCGCTCACCGACTCCGGCGTCCCCTGGGCCTGACCCGATCGGCGCCGCACTCGACCACATCCAGCCGCCCCAGAGCGCCTGACCCACGCGTGCGGGCGGCGCAAACCCCCACCCCTCAGTCGCGATGGACCAGGGCGGGATGGCGCGGGTCGTCGTGCCGGACGACGATCCCGGCCCGGGCGGCGGGGTCGACCTCGTCGAGGTAACGGGCCCAGCTCGGCCCGGGCCCGCCGCGTCGAGCGATGGCCGCGGCGGACGTCTGCAGGTGGACCACCAGGTCGAACGCGTCAGCCAGCTCCCAGCGCAGCAGGAACGGGCCGTCGACCACCACGACGGCCCCGGGCGGCGTCGGCCGGCGGGGCTCGCGAGTGGCCCGGTCGGTGACGACGTCCCACAGCGAGCAGGCCGCCTGCAGCGTGCCGTCGGGGCCCAGCGGGTCGAGCAGCTCACGCCGCAGCCCGGCGTCGTCGAACCACCGCTCCCACGGGGCGTCCGGATCGTCGCCGTGCTCGAGCCGGATCGAGCGCGGCCGCACGACGCGTCCCGCGATGCGCGCAGCCCG
>JACMOY010000117.1 GCA_014377795.1 Actinomycetota bacterium
AGCCGGCTGCTGCTTGCCGCTCTGGCTGCCGGGTCGGACGGCGAGGAGAACGTCGACGTCGTCCTCGCCACCGGGCTCGTGGTGCGCGGGTCGACCGGCCCGCAGGGCGGTGGCCAGTCGGAGTCGCGCCGCGACCTCGAGCACGTCAGGTGACGCTCGGCGCCGCCCGGGACGCCGCCGCCGCGGGCCTCGCTGACCTGCCCGAGCACCGGCGCGTCACCTTCGACCTGCGGCTGCAGCGCTGGTGGCCCGACCTGGTCGAGGGCTTGACCGAGGTGTACGCCGACGCCGGCCCCCTGGCGAGGCGCCTGGTGCGTCTCGCGGCAGCGGCGTACCGCGAGCGCGAGCCCGAGCTGCTGCGACTGGACGAGCAGCGCACGCTGGCCCCGGACTGGTCCCAGCTGCCTACGGCGCTGGGGTACGCGGCGTACGCCGACCGGTTCGCGGGCAACCTGGCGGGCGTGGCCGAGCGGGTGCCTTACCTGCGTGAGCTCGGCGTCACGTACCTGCACCTGCTGCCGCTGCTGCGCCCGCGCGAGGGTGACAACGACGGCGGCTACGCCGTCGTCGACTACGGCAGCGTGCGCCCCGACCTCGGCACGATGGACGACCTGCGCGCGCTGGCAGGCGTCCTGCGCCGGCAGGGCATCAGCCTGGTGCTCGACCTGGTGATCAACCACGTTGCCGCCGAGCACGCGTGGGCCGTCGCCGCTCGAGCCGGCGACCCCCGCTACCGCGCGTACTTCCACACCTTCCCCGACCGCGAGCTGCCGGACGCGTACGAGCGCACCTTGCCTGAGGTGTTCCCGACGCTGGCCCCCGGCAGCTTCACCTGGGACGACGACCTGCAGGCGTTCGTCTGGACGACGTTCAACACCTGGCAGTGGGACCTGAACTGGGCCAACCCCGACGTGCTCGTCGAGTTCGCCGACATCGCGCTGATGCTCGCGAACACCGGTGTCGAGGTGCTGCGGCTGGATGCGATCGCGTTCTTGTGGAAGCGCCTCGGCACGTCCAGCCAGAACCAGCCGGAGGTGCACGCGATCATCCAGGCGTTGCGAGCGGTCGCCCGGATCGCCTGTCCCGCACTGACGTTCAAGGCCGAGGCGATCGTCGGCCCGGACGAGCTGGTGCGCTACCTGGGCCAGGGCCGGCACCACGGCAAGGTCAGCGATCTGGCGTACCACAACGGACTGATGGTGCAGATCTGGTCGATGCTCGCGACCCGCGACGTCCGCCTGGCGGTGCACGCGCTGCGGGCGCTGCCGCCGACACCGACCACCACGGCGTGGGTCACCTACCTGCGCTGCCACGACGACATCGGCTGGGCGATCTCGGACGACGACGCCGCGGCGGTCGGGGTGACCGGGCAGGGCCACCGCGAGTTCCTCTCGGACTACTACAGCGGGCACTTCGCCGGCTCGCCGGCCCGAGGGCTGGTGTTCGGGTACAACGCCTCGACGGGCGACCGGCGGATCAGCGGCAGCGCCGCCGCTCTGGCTGGCCTGGACCAGGCGGTCGCGGACGGCGACGCCGCAGCCACCGACCTGGCCGTCGCGCGGCTGCTGCTGGCCCACGCGCTGGTGCTCGGCTGGGGCGGCGTGCCGGTGCTGTGGATGGGCGACGGGCTCGGGCTGCCCAACGACGCGCACTGGGCCGACGAACCCGGGCACGGCGACGACAACCGGTGGGCGCACCGGCCGCGGATGCCGTGGGCCATCGCCGCGCAGCGCTACGACCCGGCGACCGTGCCCGGCCGCCTGTTCACCGGCGTGCGTGACCTGGCCCGCGCTCGCGCGGCTCTGCCCCAGCTGCACGCGTCCGTGCCTGCGCAGGTGCTCGACCCTGCTGACCCGGGCGTGTTCGCCGTGCTCCGCGACCACCCGGTCGGGCCGATGCTCGGGCTGTACAACATGACCCCGGACTGGCGGGCGCACCCGGCCGACCACCTGGAGTCGCTCGGGGCGCGGTGGGACGCCATCACCGGCGACGTCTTCCGCCCCGGCGGTGACGGCCAGGTGTGGCTGCCGCCGTACGCTGCTCGCTGGATCATCCCCTCGCCACCCTGACGACCTGGAGCGTTCGATGCCTGCGCGGATCACCAACTGGGCGGGCAACATCGTCTTCGCCGCAGAGCAGCTGCATCGTCCGGACAGCGTCGAGGCCCTGCAGGCCGTCGTCGCGGGCAGCGAGCGGCTGCGGGTGCTGGGCACCGGGCACTCGTTCAACCGGATCGCCGACACCCCCGGCGACCTGGTCTCGGTTGCCGACCTGCCCATCCGGCTCGAGCTGGACGACGCCGCGCGCACCGTCACGGTCAGCGCGGGCACCCGTTACGCCGAGGTGACCGCGTTCGTCCAGGACGCCGGGTTCGCCCTGCACAACCTGGGCTCCCTGCCGCACATCTCGGTGGCGGGCGCCTGCGCCACCGGCACCCACGGGTCGGGCACCGGCAACGGGGTGCTCGGCACCGCCGTGCGAGCCCTCGAGCTGGTGCGGCCGGACGGCGAGCTGATGACCATCGGCGCGGACGACCCGCGGCTGGCCGGGGCCGTCGTCTCGCTGGGCGCGCTCGGGGTCGTCACGGCGCTGACCCTGGCGCTCGAGCCGAGCTTCGACGTGGCGCAGGTGGTCGTGGACGACGTCTTGCACCAGGCGCTGCTGGCCGACCTGCCCGAGGTGATGGGCAGCGCCTACAGCGTCAGCGCGTTCACCGACTGGGCCGACCCGCTGCGGTGGCAGGTGTGGCGCAAGCACCGCATCAAGAAGGGGGGTCCGGTGCCGGCGTCCGACCTGCTCGGCGGCCGGCTCGCGGACGGCGCGCGCCACCCGGTGCCCGGGGTCGACCCGGTGCACTGCACCCAGCAGCTGGGGGTGGCCGGGCCGTGGAACGAGCGGCTGCCGCACTTTCGGCGCGAGTTCACGCCCAGCAGCGGTGAGGAGCTGCAGTCCGAGTTCATGGTGCCGCTGCTGCACGCGCGGGCCGCGGTCGAGGCCGTCGCCGAGGTGCGCGAGCTGATCGCGCCGCTGCTGATGATCTGCGAGCTGCGGGCGATCGCCGCGGACGACCTGTGGCTGAGCATGGCCCAGGGGCGTGAGAGCCTCGCGCTGCACTTCACCTGGGTGCGCGACGAGGCGGCGGTGGCGCCCGTGGTGGCCGCGATCGAGGCTCGGCTCGCGCCGTTCGCGGCCCGCCCGCACTGGGGCAAGGTGTTCACCGCCGAGCGCGACGCGCTGCGGCTGCTGTACCCGCACTGGGACGACTTCGTGGCGCTGCTGGCCGACACCGACCCGACCGGCAAGGTCCGCGGCGACTTCGTGGGCGCCTTCTTCCCCCACTGACCGCACTTGCGTCACTAACTGCCGCCGTCCTCGCGGGCGGCGCGGCAGTTAGTGACGCAAGTGCCGGGTGGCGGGGGTGGCGCGGGACACCAGGTGCTCGAGCGGGCCGCGCCGGTGCCACCGGCGCCAGGCCGTGGCCAGGACGACGGCGAGCAGCACGTGCACCGCGAGCAGCAGGCGGCGGTCGGCCGGGCCGACGCGGGCCGTCAGCGCGACGACGTGCACGGTGTACAGGGTCAGGGTCGTCGATCCGGCGGCGGCCAGGGCGGCGACGACCGCGCGGGGCAGGCGCGGGCCGGCGGCCGGGGCGAGCAGCAGGGCCAGGCCGAGGACGGCGAGCGCGCACCCGATCGTGTGCGCCAGGTCGAACGGCGTGGCGGTGTGCGGCGACGCCCCCGCCTGCCACCACCAGGTGGTCGTCGGCGGCACACCGAACCGACCTTGCAGCTGCAGCCGGCCCACCGCCTCGCCGGTGGGCCCGCCGGGCACCAGGTCGGCGGGACCGGCGGCTCGCAGGGCGGCCAGACCCTGCCGCAGCAGGACGTCGCTGGTCAGGCGGGCGAGGACGGCCAGGGCCACACCACCGCCCAGCAGCCAGGCTGCTGTGCGGGCCCGGCCCAGCGCCAGCCGGCCCACCGCGACTCCGACGAGCAGGTACGCGATCCACTGCAGAGCCGGGTAGTAGCCGGTGAGGGTCAGGGCGCGCGCCAGCACGACCGGGTGGGCGAGCAG
>JACMOY010000118.1 GCA_014377795.1 Actinomycetota bacterium
CAGCAGGAGCCAGCCGAACCTGCCCGTCCGGGCCTGACCGACCAGGTTGCGTGCTGAGTACGCGGCGACCAACGCACCGACGCACCCGACGAAACCGAGGAGCACCACGCTCAGGACGTCGACCCGCAGACCCAGCGCCACGTCGCCCACCCGCACCGGCACCACATCCAGCGGCCCCCGAGACACCAGCCGGATCCCGGCCACCAGGGCTGCCAAGACCATGGCCACTGCGAGGCCGCGTGCGACTCGAAGGATCGTCATGCGCAGGACAATACATGAGATGTATCTCCGGTGTTACGACGCAGGAGAAAGATCTTTGCTAATCTCGACCCACCGCATCGTGGGGGGGCACATGGAGAGCACCGACCGGAGCGACCATCCGCTCGCTGCTTCGCGCGAGCCGGCCGCGACCGGCTGGAGGTTCCTGACCAACCACGGACACGTCCTGATCTTCCTCAGTCGTCACCCCGAGGCGCGCATCCGCGACATCGCCGTCGCCGTGGGCATCACCGAACGGTCGACCCAGGCGATCCTGGCCGAGCTCGAGTCCGACGGCTACGTCACCAAGATCAAAGTCGGCCGACGCAACCGTTATCAGCTGCACCCCGACCGGGGGTTCAGGCACCCGCAGGAATCCACCCAGCCCATCGGCGCACTGCTGCGCATCTTCAGCTGAGGATGTGCGCCACGGTCTCGCGTCGCCTTCTGACGACGCCGACCTGCGGTGGGCGATACTGGGTTCGAACCAGTGACTTCCTCGGTGTGAACGAGGCGCTCTACCACTGAGCTAATCGCCCGCAGGCTGCTCTCGCAGCGCTGGCGAAGACTACCCGATCAAGCCGGGGCCTGTGTCTCACAACCCCGCGACGTGTGACGTCAGGGTCTGCTCCACGGTGTCGGGCAACCAGGTCGGCACCCCGGACAGGGCGAACAGCGCCCAGAACACCGCGAGGACCAGGGCGACGATCGCAAGCACCACCACCGCCCGGACGACGACGTTCTGGCGGGCGGTCCAGGCGGTCCAGGCACCCACCCGGCGGCGGGCGTGGTCGAGCAGTCGCTGGGCCCACTCGAACTCGCTGGCCAGCACCGCGAGCCCGGCGAAGATGATCAACCAACCGGGGCCCGGCGCAGGTAGCAGCACCAGGCCGACGACAACGACGGCGACGCCCACGATCCCCACGACCAACCGGTAGGCCCGACGGGTGACGGGGTTGCGCTTGAGCCGGGCTCGCCAGGCCCATCGGTCCTCGTCAGCGTCGATGACGTGGTCGGCATCGGGGTAGTCGTCAAGGCGGCCGACGGGACGGTCCATGGGTCGAGACTAGGTCACGTCATCGTCAGGTCAGCGCGCAGACGCATCGGCGTTCCGGACAGATCGGACGACATTGCGGCCATTGCGGACACCGAGGTTTGAGAGCGCCCTGGCCGGGGAACACCTCTGTCGAACGCGGTTCACGAGACCGCACCCGCCCACCCAGGAGGACCTGATGGCGCACACCGGACAGCCCGTCGTCGACGAGATGGCACTGCGCTTGGTCATGCCCGGGGACGACGGCCTGCTGTTGCGCGCCACCCTGCGCTACGACCCCGCCGACCCCTTCGCCGTCGAGGCCACCTTCCGGGCCGCGGACGAGTCGATCTCGTGGATGCTGGGGCGTGACCTGCTGCACGACGGCCTGCTGGCCGAGGCCGGGCTGGGCGACGTGCGGGTGTGGCCCCAGTCGCGGCACGACGGTGACCCCGAGCTGGTGCTCATCGAGCTGCGCTCGCCGGACGGGCAGGCCACCCTGGCGATCGACGCCGCCGACCTCGAGGCGTTCTTGCGCCGCACGTTCGACGTGGTGCCGCGCGGCTGCGAGTCGGCCTACCTCGACCTCGACCTGGTGATCGGCCGCCTGCTCGGCTGACGGCGACCGGGCCTCACGGGTCGCTGTCGGCCGCAGCGGCCCGCGCGAACAGGGCGGCGGCCGCTGCGACCAGGGGTCCAGGGGCCGGGAGCAGTCGGCCGTCCACGGCGTGCACAGGCTGGACGTCCCGGGTCGACGACATGAGAGCCACCTCATCGGCGTCGGAGAGCTCGGCCATCCCCACCGCACGCTCCTGGATCGGCAGGCCACCGCGCTGCGCCCACTCCAGCAGCAGCTCGCGGGTGATCCCGGCGAGAGCCCCGCTGCTCAGCGGCGGTGTGATCAGGCGTCCGTCCAGGGCGAGCAGCACGTTCGAGCCGGTGCCCTCGCACAGCTCGTCGCGGGTGTTGGCGAACAGCGCCTCGCCGGCCCCCCGCCTGCGGGCGTACGCGAGCGCGACGACGTTCTCGGCGTACGACGTGGTCTTCAGGCCGACGACGGCGCTGCGCTCGTTGCGCACCCACGGGACGACCGCCACGGCCGCCGACGGCGTCGGCCTCTGGACGGCGGAGGCGAGCACGACGTATGTCGGTGCGACGTCCGCGCGATCCGAGCCGAGCGGGCCGGGGCCGCCGGTCATCGTGACGCGCAGCCGGCCGAACGGCAGGTGCGCCGCAGCCAGGACGTCGGTGATCCCCGAGCGCACCAGCTCGACGTCCGGGACGGCCAGCCCGAGCCCAGCCGCCGAACGGGCCAGCCGCCGAAGGTGGCGGGTGAGGGCGAACACGTGGCCGTCGATGACCTTGCACGTCTCGAAGACACCGTCCCCGACCGTGAGCCCGTGGTCGGTGGCCAGCACCGACGGTGCGTCGCCGACCAGGCGGCCGTCGACCCAGCAGGTGGTCGCGACGGCGCTCGACCGGGTCATGGCGTCACCCTGCCAGACGCGAGGCCGACGAGCGTGGCGGCCTTCAGCTCGGTCTCGGCCCACTCCCCCGCCGGGTCCGAGCCCCAGGTGATGCCCGCGCCGGTGCCGTACCGGAGCACCCGGCGGCCGGTGGGGTCGCGGGCGGCCCAGAACGTCCGGATACCGACCGCGAGCTCAGCGGTGCCCGCGTCGGCGTCGACCCAGCCGACGGCTCCGCAGTACGGACCCCTCGGCACAGGCTCGAGGTCGTGAATCGCCTGCAGCGCCGAGGACTTGGGTGCCCCCGTGACCGACGCGGGCGGCAGTGTCGCCTGGAGCAACCGCCCCCACGACGTACCCGGGGCCAGTCGTCCGCCCACCCGCGACACGAGGTGGACCAGGCCGGGGTGCTGCTCGACCGAGAGCAGCTCGGGCACCGACACCGACCCGGGCAGGCAGACGACCGAGAGGTCGTTGCGCGCCAGGTCGACGATCATCACGTTCTCGTCGACGTCCTTCTCGCGCAGGCCCTTGGCGGTGGTGGCGGTGCCCTTGATCGGGCCCGTCGTGACCACGTCGCCGTCGCGGCGCAGGAACAGCTCGGGCGAGGCGCAGACCAGGTCGACGCCGGGCACGCGCAGCACGCCGCCGAACGGCGCCGGGTTGTGACGCGCCGTCAGCCCAGCCAGGGCGAGCAGGTCGGCGTCCTCGCCGAGGTCGTGCTCGAGCACCCGACACACGTTGACCTGATAGACGTCACCGCGAGACACCCGTCGCCGCACCTCACGGACGGCGGACTCGTACGCGGGGCGGGCGAGCGAGGATCTCCAGTCGTCGCGCAGCGGGGCCCAGGGGCCGGTCCCGGGCAGGGCAGTCGGGACGACGTGGGCGAACCGCGCCGCCGTCACCGCCCCCTCGAAGTCGACGACGAGCGCCCACCAGCCGCCCTCGTCCAGTGCTGTGACGTCGTGGCGCACCTCGACCAGGTCGGTCGCCAACCGGCCGGCGAACCACGCGAGCGGCTCGCGCAGCGAAGGCATAGGCGCACCGTAGCCGCTGCGGCGGGCCGCTACAGCAGGTCGGTGAGCAGGGCGGCGGCGCAGGCCGCGCCGTCGCTCTGGACCTGGCGGTACGTCACCTCGCGGGTGCACTCCTTGGCGATCGCGTCGGCCAGCTTGTCGGGGTCGAGGGCGTCCTCGTAGTCCAGGCACCGCCCCGCCTCGTAGCGGTCGAGGCGGTGCCGTACGTGGAAGGTCTGCTCGAAGTGGTGTCGAAGGGGCACGTAGACGAACGGCTTGCGCAGCGCAGTCAGCTCCATGCACGTCGTCAGGCCGCCTTGCACCACCGCGACGTCGCAGGCTGCCAGGTGCCGGTACAGGTCCGGGACGTACCCGACGACGTGGACGCCGGGCACCGTCGGGAGCGAGGCGGCGTCGATGCGCGGGCCGGTCACGAGGACGATCTCGAGGTCGGGAACCAGCCGCCGGATGGCCGGCACGGCCCTGAGCACGGTGTGCAGCAACGAGGTCCCGACCGACGATCCACCCACGGTGACCAGGCACAGGCGCTGCTGCGGGGTGACACCGAGCTCGCGGCGCAGGTCGTCGCTGCGCTCGACCGAGGGGGGGTCGAACCCGGTGACGTAGCCCGAGAAGTCGTAGTGCTCCATCGTCCACTCCCGTATGCCGGGCAGCCCCGGGCCGAAGTCGCGGTCGACGACGTCGGCGGGGTCACCCACGAACACCGAGCGGTCACGGACCCGGCTGAACCGGGTCCGCTGCTCGATCATCTCTGCGTTGTAGTCGGCTGTCAGCGCGGCCTCGGCGGCGCCCCCGTCGGGCATCGGCAGCCAGCCGACGAAGTCGGTCATCCAGGCGAACGCGAACGTCTTGAGCTCAGGGTTCTCGTGCAGGAAGTAGTCGACGTCCCACGCCTCGTCGCCCACCACCACGTCGTAGCCGCCGTCCCGGACGACGTCGGCGAACACCATGAAGTTGTTCACGAGAATCTCGTCCATGCGCCGAATAGCCTGGAACGCGTGCAGGTCGTGCTCGCCCGACTCGTGCTCGACGTGAGCCGACTCGTTCGCCAGCCACGCTGAGGCCGGGTGGACGCTCTCGCCCCGGTGGCGCAACAGCCGGGTCACCGGGTCCTGGGCCAGCCAGTCGACCTGCAGGTCGGGACGCAGCAGCCGCAGCTGGTCGGCGATGGCGATGTCCCGCCGAGCGTGGCCCAGACCGATCGGTGACGACAGGTACAGAGCCTTCCTCGGGCGCTGGGCGGCCCGCACCCACGTCGTGCGCGTCCTGCGCGGCACCACCCGCTCGACGAAAGCCGAGATCAGGTGGTTGATCCGCACCGGCTCACGCGCCTGCGGGCCGTGGCCGACACCCTCGAGCAGCACCAGCGATCCTCCCGTGAGCTCGGCGAGTCGCTCACCGACCGCGTGCGTGCGCACGCGGTCGTCGGTGCCGTGCACCACGGTCACCGGGCACACGACCATGCGGCACAACGGTTCGAGTGGCACGCACACCGCACCGTCGCAGCCCAGGCGCCCCGCCGTGCTGTCGACCAGCGTCGCCGGCGTGATCTCGTGCGCCCACTCGATGCAGTCCTCGATCTGCTTGGTGGAGTGCGGTTCGGAGAACATCGCCGAGAAGAAGAAGCGCAGGAACCCCTCGTAGTCACCCTCGAGCCAGACGTGCTTGTTGTACCTGGCCCAACCGTCTGCCGCCTGCGGCCGGTCGTCCCACAGGACTGCGTCCCGGGCCGGTTGCGTGACGTTCAGCCCGCAGGACGGTGCGATGGCGAACAGTCCGAGCACCCGGTCGGCGTGGTGCGCCGCGACGTGCACCGACCAGGCCGCCCCGCACGACAGCGACACGAGCACCGCACTGCCCGTGCCGGTCGCGTCCATGACGGCGATGGTGTCGGCCGCGTACTCCTCGTTCGTGTACGCCGCCGCCCCCACCGGCCGGTCGGAGCCCCCGCTGCCGCGCCCGTCGAACGTGACGACGCGGTAATGACGAGCGAGGTAGCCGACCTGCGCCTTCCAGAACCGCGAGGGCAGGATCGACCACGTCGGCATGAGCAGCACCGTCCCCTCGTGCTCCTGCCCGAAGCCCTCTTACGCCAGCCGGACCCCGCCGCGGACGACGACGCCCGCAACGTCGGCGACGATGGCCCGGGCCTGTTGCTGCATCACGGCAGTGTGCCGCGCGACGGCAGTGACGTCACCACCCGATCCCCCAGCCTGGACGTCACGGGCGCACCTCGAGGACGTTGTTGAACGGGGTGCTGGCCGCAGCCCGGAACCGCCTGAACCCCGCCGCCGTCGCGACGTCCTTGATCCTGGCCGGCCCGGCCTGGGTGCCGAGCGCGAGCCCAACGTCCTGCGACAGTGACGCAGGGGTGCACAGCAGGGTCGAGAACCCGTAGTAGGCGCGACCGACAGGGTTCAGGTTGTCCTCGAGGTGGTCGCCTGCCATTGGCTCGACGATCATCCAGGTGCCGTCGTCCGCGATGGTGCTCTTGACGTGCCGCGCCGCCCCGACCGGGTCGCCCATGTCGTGCAGGCAGTCGAACATCGTGACGAGGTCATAGCCGTTGCCGGAATAGCTGGTCGCGGGTGCGACCTCAAAGCGGACCCGGTCAGCGACGCCGGCCTGCTCGGCGCGGGACCGCGCGATGTCGATGGATCCGGCGTGGTAGTCCGACCCCACGAACGTGGAGTTCGGGAACGTGCGGGCCATGAGGATCGTGGACGCGCCGTACCCGCAGCCGACATCGGCCACCGACGCCCCGCGGTTGAGCTTGTCGACGACGCCTTCCAGCGCCGGCAACCACTCTGCGACCAGGTGACCGTTGTACATGGTGCGGAAGAAGCGCTCGCACCCCTCGTGGACGTCCGTATCGCGGGCGTGCCATCCCACGCCGTCACCTACGCGAGCAGCGGCAATGATGTCCCGGGTGTCCCGCGCCGTGCCGTGAGCGAGCTGGAAGAACCCAGGAAGGTAGGCAGGGCTGCTCTGATCGACCAGCGCCGCCGCGTGCTCGGCGGGCAGCGTGAACCTACGGGTCGTCGGGTCGTAGTCGACGAACTCCCCCGCCGCCTGGGCGTTCAGCCACTCGCGCGCGTAGGGCTCGCTGGTGGCCGTGCGCTCGGCGAGCTCGGCGGGGGTGAGAGCGTCGCCGTCCGCCATCGCCCGGTAGTAACCGAGCTCATCACCCATCACCACCAGGGCCGTGTTGAGCGTGGCGCCCACCTCGCTCACAGCGCGGAAGACGAAGGACATGAGCTTGTCGGGGTCCAGCGGCCGTGATGGCGCCATGCGGTTCGTGGGCGGGTTGATGGTGGGCGAGCTGGTGGTGTGGCTGTCGGTCGCGGTCAAGACGTGTCCTCTCAGGGTGGTTCGTGGGAACAGCAGCGACATTGACCGCTGCGACGCCGGGTTCGCATCAGGGGACCCCCCTGGTCTGTCGATAGCATCGGCGCGTGCTGGTCGGTCGCGAGCGCGAGCGGGAGCGGATCCGGGGCCTGGTCGCTGCCGCGCGGGTGGGCGAGAGCGGCGCGCTCGTGCTCCGAGGGGAAGCCGGCATCGGCAAGAGCGCCCTGCTCGAGGACGCGGTCGCGGCCATGTCAGGGATGAGCATCCTGCGGGCGACGGGTAGCGCAGCCGAGGCCGAGGTGCCCTTCGGTGGGCTCTTGCAGGTCCTGCGCCCCGCCCTGGCGCACCTGAAGGCCATCCCCGGCCCGCAAGCGGATGCGCTGGCAACCGCACTGGCGCTGCGCGAGGGCACCGGGGGTACCGACCGGTTCGCGATCGGCGCGGCCACGCTGAGCCTGCTCAGCCGACTCGCCGAGGATCAACCCGTGGCGGTGATCGTCGATGACGCGCATCTGCTCGACCGGCCCTCGGCGCAGGCCCTGGCCTTTGCGGCCCGGCGGCTGCTCGCCGACCCGGTCGTGCTCCTGGCCACCGCGTTGGACGACCAGCCCTGCGCGCTGGACGAGGCGGGCCTGTGCGTCCTGCAGGTCGGTGGGCTCTCACCGGCCGCCACGGGGGAGCTCGCCGCGGCGCACGGGCGACGTCTCGAGGGGCCCCTGCTCGAACGACTGCGACACGCCACGGGCGGCAACCCGCTGGCCCTGATGGACCTTCTGGCCGGGGCGCACGGGCCGGACGTCGTCATCTCGACGCCGCACGAGGCCCCCGTCCTCGTCCCGCTGACGCTGGCACGCACCTTCGCGCGCCGGGCCGACGGCCTGTCCCACGCCGCGCGAACCGCCCTGCTCGTGGCCGCAGCCGGCGGCGATGACCTCGCCCTCGTCTCGCGCGCGTGCGCGCTCATGGACGTCCCCGTCAGCGCCCTGAGCGAGGCCGAGGCCCTCGGGCTGGTGCGGATCGACGCACGCGGTCTGACCTTTCGGCACAACCTCGTGCGGTCAGCGTTGTACGCCGAGGCCGGCGCGGGTGCGCGCCGCGCGGTGCACCGCGCCCTCGCCGCGGCGCTCGAGAGTCCCCAGCAGGCCCACGACCACGGTCGTCGCGACGAGGACGGCGACCGCGACGGCGTCGACCGGCGCGCCTGGCACCTGGGCCGAGCGGCGACCGGCCCGGACGAGGCGGCCGCAGCAGCGCTGGACGCGGCCGGTGTCCGGGCCCGCGACCGCAGCGCCCACGCGGTCGCGGCCGGGGCGTTCGAGCGCGCGGCGCGCCTGAGCCCGGACGAGGACACCCGGATACGTCGTCTGGTCGACGCCGCCGACTCCGCCTGGCAAGCGGGGTCGGCTGAGCGCTCACAGGCACTGGTGACCGAGGTGTCCAAGCTGCAGCCACCGCTTGCGCTGCAGGTCAGCGTCGCCTTCCTGCACGGCACGGTCGCGGCCCGGACCGGGTCGGTCGAGACAGCGCGCGACGTCCTGATGTCCGCCGGCGCAGGGTGTCGCCTCGAGGACCCTGATGCCGCGATACTTCTGTTTGCGGACGCCATCTTGACCTGCTTCTTCCTCGCCGACACTGCCACGATCCTCGACGCGGCGAGACAGATCGACCAGCTGCTCGGCCGCGCCGCCTCCGAGCGCTCGCGCTGGGTCGGCGAGATGGCCGCCGGTGTCGCGGCCGTCCTCACCGGCCGAGGTGGCGCGCGCCGGCTGCGTGAGGCCCTCCTGCAGATTCAGCCGGGCACCCCCCTTCGCAACGACCCGCGCGTCGGGCCGTGGCTGGTCAGCGGACCGCTGTTCCTGCGTGAGAGCGGCACCGGACGAGATCTCATCGATTCCGTCGTCGCCGACCTGCGCCGTCGCGGTGCGGTCGCCGACCTGCCGTACCTGCTGTTTCACCAGGCGCGTGACCAGGCGACCACCGATCGCTGGGAGGTGGCCGAGGCGACGTACACCGAGGGCATCTCGCTGGCCCGCGAGACCGGCCACTCCACCGACCTGGCGGCGTGCCTCGCCGGGCTGTCCTGGCTGCACGCGCGCCAGGGCCGCGACACCACCTGCCGCGCGCACGCCGAGGAGAGCCTGCGGATCAGCGGGGCCCATCACATCTCACTGTTTCGTGTGTGGTCGTTCTCGGCTCTGGGCGAGCTCGACCTCGGGCTCGGGCGCCCCGAGGCGGCGATCGCCCGGCTCCAGCGGCTGGAGGCCCTGCTCGAGGAGCTCGGGCTCGACGACGTCGACCTCTCGCCAGCGCCTGAGCTGGTCGAGGCTCTGGTGCACGTCGGGCTCTTCGACGAAGCGGCCGCGCGGGCGCAGGTTTACGCGGCTCGGGCCGCCGCGAAGGGGCAGCCATGGTCGCTGGCCCGGGCTGGTCGCACGCTCGGGCGGTGAGACCGCGCGACGGCGCGGTGCCAGCGTGCTGCGCGACCTGACGCCGCAAGAGCTGCAGATCGCCCGCATGCTGGGCTCGGGGCGCACCACCAAGGAGGCCGCCGCTGGGCTGTTCCTCAGCCCCAAGACCGTCGAGTACCACCTGCGGCACGTCTACATCAAGCTCGGCGTGCGATCGCGAGCCGAGCTGGCCACGCACCTGCTGGCGCACCCCGACCCGTGACGGGACTCAGCTGCCCACCGGACGCAGCAGGAGCAGCAGACCGACCACCGCAGCCGCCGCCGTGACCACGGCCATTGCCAGGTACGAGGCACTCACCAGCCGTCCGGCGGTACCGGGGCGCAGGGCTCCGCAGGTGAAGCAGACCTGCACCTGCCGCGTCACCGTGGCTCCGCAGTGGTGGCAGGACGTGACCGCGTGCGTCATGGCTGAGCTCCCGGTCCTTCAAGCCGAATCAACGCCTACCCCAGGCACGAGCACCGGGCACCAACGGTTCACCATCCACCAGCCCAGGAACGACCATCACGACCCTGGCCGTGCGGTCGCCGCCGGGCCTGTGGCGCCACACCAGCACAGTCCGGATGGGCGATGCTGGGATCGGACCAGTCAATTTCTCCGTGTCAGGGGGTGGATTCAACTGGTCGTCGCAACACCTCGAGCGGGACGTGGCTGATGGCACGGCAGGCAGGGTGGACGGTCACAGTGATCGGGAAGCCGGCGTTGAGGTCGCCCGGGCAGCCGCCGATCCGCCGTGATCTCGGGCGGGCGTTCTGGGGCAAGATCGCCCAGGGGCTGACGTTCGAGGACGCGGGGGTCGCATGCAGCGTGTTGACAGCGGTGGGTTCGCGGTGGTTCCGCGAACCTTTCGGCATGCCCTCGATCCAGCTCTCCCCGTTGTCGGGGCGGTATCTGTCCTTCTCTGAGCGGGAGGAGATAGCGCCGGCGCCCTGGTGAGCCACAGGCGACTGGACACACCGCCAGTTCACCAAAGATCGGTCGAGAACCCCGCCGTAGACATGCACCCGCAAAGCCGACGGCGTGGTCGCCCGCCTGGGTCTGCTGGGCAGGACAGGGTGCTCGTATGTGCCCGTAGCGTCCCATTGCCGGCCCGTTGTCACGGCAGCGTCAGCGCACCGGCTCCGACACTGTGTTGACGCCCCGCTCGGGACGCACCTCGCTGGTCACCACAGGGGTGGCCAGCAGCACGTCAGAGCCGAGGCCGTCGACGATGGTGGAGGAGATCGTGACGGTGCTGTGGCCGCGCACATCCAGCGTAACGGGCACCGCCTGTACGACCGTGACGAGTAACCTGCGCACCCGTAGCACTCCGTCGACGCGCACCTCGATCACGCGCGGGCCAGCGACGGTCGTGTTCCGGTTGTCCGGCGCCAGCGCCAGGGCGGTGCCGAAGGTCGAGGCCGCTGCGCCGAGCGCGTAGGAGAAGCGGGTGGAAACGGTACGGACCGATGAGGGGTACAGACGGCCCATGATCGTGAATGTGCCGGTGGCGTACAGCGGGCCCTGGAAACTCTGTCCCACCTGCGCGCCGAGTGGAGTGACGTCCGCCAGACGGGTGGCTCTGAAGCCCGGTGTTGAGGCCGGGGTGGTCGTGACCGTCCGGTGCACCGATCGCACCGTGAACCCTTTGTTCGCGGTCTCGGTCACCACCCGGTAGGTGTGCCGACCGATGGTGCCGGCGCGGATGCGCAACGTGAACGTCCCGGTTGTGGACTGAGCGCCCTCGGCCAGGGCCACCCACCGGGGTCCCCGCAGCTCCCATAGCTGCACCTTACGCGCAGGCCGTGCTGGCGATGCGGAACCCGTGAGGGTGAGCAAACGGCCGGCTTCCACTGCAGCGAACGACGTGTGAGTGATCGCAGGCCTGATGACCGTGACGGATCGGGTGGCGGACACCGCCGACGTGGCCGTGTCGGTAGCCAGCGCGACCGCCCGGTACGAGTACCGGCCCGGCGCGGGCGCGGTCGTTGAGACCCGCCATGAGCTGGCCCCGGCCGCCCGTCCGACGGTGACCCAAGTCCGTGCGGAGAACCGCTGCAGAATGACGACCCGGCCAGGGGAACGGGTGACCCCGCCGGAGAACCCGAGCACCTCGCCCGGTTCGGCGGGCCGCTGCCCGACGAATCCATTGACGGTGTCGATCGTGGTCCGCGTGCTGGTGAGCGATACCGCCGACGCGGGCGCGAACAAGCTCCACACCAACAGGGTCGCCAGTAGGGCAACTACGGCGCGAAGCCTCATGATTCCTCCGGTGCAAGTCTGTGGATCCGGCGCGTGCGGTACGCACATGGTGCCGGCCGACCTCGGGACCGCAGTAGGGCCCAAGGTCCCGCCCTCGGCTGCTCGACCGTTTGGACACTGACTGGGATTCCCAGGCGCGGTCAGACACGACGCAGGACGGGACTGCTGCAACGGACAGGTCCGCGGTGAGGAACGTCGTGGCGTCAGGACGAGCGCATGTCCCGCAGATGATTGTCGAGACGCCCACCAGCGAAACGCACCAGCCCGTCCGTTACACGGCAGCTCGGGGTTGCCGTCCTCGCCGACGCGGCTCGGCCCCGGCTCCTTGGCTCAGGCGTAGTCGTCGCGGATGTGGGCGTCAGCGAGCCCCACGGAGTGGGGGACGGCCGTCACCGAGGCGAGGAACGACTCCCGGTCGACCCCCCAGAGCGATACGTTCGTCAAGGCCGTCACCGACGCTGTCCGGGGTACGTCGCGCAGCAGTGCGATCTCGCCGAACCAGTCGCCCGGCCCGAGCTCCCGAATTCGCGACCCGTCGATATCCACGCAGACTCGGCCCGATGCGACGACGTAGAACCGGGTGCCGTCATCGCCCTGCCGGACGACTATCTCCCCCGTCGGTATACTTTCCGACACGGCGTCGCAGGCCATCCGCTCCACGATGCGGGGCGCAAGCACCGCCATGATCGGCACCCGCAGCAACAATGCCAGCACGTCGATCGGTACGGCGGCGCGCGCATCCAGGCGGCGCAACATGCCGTAGGACGCGACGGCCGTCAGCGGCAGGAAGCACCCGGCCGCGATGAAGGCACCTCGTGAGCCGACCAGTCCGACCAGCATCGGGGTGGCCAGCGTGCCCAGGGCGAGCCCGGTCATCATCAAAGCCTCCTGGAGTCCGAACATCGCGATGAGCAGGTGGTCCGGAAGGAGGCGCTGGATGAATGTGCGGGAAGCGACGTCGTAGAAGAGCTTGCCGGCTCCACTGACAGCGACGAGGAGCACGGCGACCAGAGGTGCTCCCGACTGCCCGGCGAGGGCGAACGCGAGGCCGAGGCACAAGGCCGCGAGCAACAGCGGCCTGGCTAGTTTTGGCCGCCCGATCAGGGTGAATGTGAGGGCGGCTCCGGTGATCCCGCCCACACCGATAGCGGAATTCAAGATTCCTGGGCCGGCGCTCGACATGCCCAGGACGTCGAGTGCGAGCACAACCAGGAGAATGTCCATCATGCCGACGAGTGCGTACTCGGCCGCGATCAGCAACGACATCAGCCGCGCGGCGGGGTTCCTCAGCACGGTCCGAAGCGCGCCGTCCGCACGGCCGTCCGAAGCACGACGTACGACGGCGCGGCGCGGCGCAGCAGTCACCAACCAGGCCGTGAGCAGGACGCCGACCGCTGAGCAGCCACTCATCACCAGCAGCACCCCTCCTGCCCCCCAAACGGCCAGGACCAGTCCGCTGGCCAGCGGCCCCAGGAACGTCGCGAGTGCTTCCAGCGACCCGGAGACCGCGTTGCCGGCAGACAGGTCATCGGTCGTCCGTGAGATCTCTGGCAAGAGGGCGTTGTGGGTAGGGCGGGTCAGGGTGACGGTGATGGCCGAGGCGGCCGCCGTGACGCCCACGACGGCG
>JACMOY010000119.1 GCA_014377795.1 Actinomycetota bacterium
CAAGCCTGCGACGCCCGCCAAGCCGGCGACGCCCACCGCGCCGGCCAAGAAGGCGGCGCCACCTCGACCCACCCCGCGACCGGGCCCCCGGCCCGGTGCGGCACCGGCCGACACCGAGGCGTCCAGCGACGCCTGACCCGATGCTCCCGCGCCCCCGGGCGCGGCAGGACCCGAAGCACCACGACTGACCCGACGACAGGAGACCGGCAGCCATGCCGAAGATGAAGACGCACAGCGGTGCGAAGAAGCGGTTCCGGGTCACCGGCACCGGCAAGCTGATGCGCGAGCAGCGCAACGGCCGCCACCTGCTGGAGCACAAGTCCAGCCGGCGCACCCGCCGCATCGCCGGCGACGTCGAGGTCGCCCCTGCCGACGTCAAGCGCATCAAGCGGCTGCTCGGCAGGTAGCCCGACCCTCGCACCACGCCCCCTCGCGACGCGGGGGAGCACCCCACCGGCTGCGCACCAGCCAGCACCGATTGAAGGAGTACTCACGTGGCACGCGTGAAGCGGGCAGTCAACGCCCAGAAGAAGCGCCGGGTCGTCCTCGAGCGCGCCAGCGGCTACCGCGGGCAGCGCTCGCGGCTGTACCGCAAGGCCAAGGAGCAGGTCACCCACTCCCTCGGCTACGCCTACCGCGGCCGTCGGGCGCGCAAGGGCGACTTCCGTCGCCTGTGGATCCAGCGGATCAACGCCGCCGCCCGCGCGAACGGGATGACCTACAACCGGTTCATCCAGGGCCTGAAGATCGCCGGTGTCGAGGTCGACCGCCGCATGCTCGCCGACATGGCGGTCAATGACGCGGCCTCGTTCACGGCGCTGGTCGAGCTGTCGCGGGCGAACGTCCCCGCGACGCCGGTCCCCGCCGCCGACGCCGCCTGAGCCCAGCGCCGACGCGCGACACGAACGACGCGCCTGTGCCACCGGTCGCACCCCAGCACCCCTCGACCCTGACCAACGTCAGGGCCGACCGGGTCAAGGCGGTGCACCGGCTGGCCAGGCGCGTCGGTCGTGAGCGGGCCGGGCGCTTCCTCGCCGAGGGCCCACAGGCCGTCCGCGAGGCCGTCGCGGCGCACGCGGGTCGGCCCGGCGCCGTCGTGCACGAGCTGTACACCACCGACGAGGCAGCGCAGCGGTACGCCGACGTGCTGGCCGCCGCCGTCGCCGGGGGCCTGTCGGTCGCCCGGGTCAGCGACGACGTGCTGGCCGCGATGACCGGCACCGTCGCCCCCCAGGGCCTGCTCGCCGTCTGCGCCACCGTCGACCGCCCCCTGGACGCGGTGATGACGGGCCTGGCCCCCACCCTCGTAGCGGTGCTGGCCCACGTGCGCGACCCCGGCAACGCCGGCACCGTCGTGCGCGCCGCGGACGCTGCCGGCGCGGACGCGGTGGTGCTGACCGAGGCCAGCGTCGACGTCCACAACCCCAAGTGCGTGCGGTCGACGGCGGGCAGCATCTTCCACCTGCCGGTCGTGCAGGGGGTCGACCTGGCTGAGACGGTCGCCGCGCTGCGGGCGGCGGGGCTCGTCGTCCTGGCCGCCGACGGCGACGGCGATCGCGACCTGGACGACCTGCTCGACGACGTCGAGGCCGGCACCGAGGACGGTGAGCCGCCGCTGCTCGCTCGCCCCACGGCGTGGCTGTTCGGCAACGAGGCGTGGGGGCTGCAGGACTCCTACCGCGCGCTCGCCGACGCGGTCGTGCGGGTGCCGATCCACGGCCGGGCCGAGAGCCTGAACCTGGCCACGGCGGCCACGGTGTGCCTGTACGCCTCGGCCCGGGCCCAGCGGCCGGCCGGACGTCGCCGCGACCAGGGGCACTAGAGTCGCGGCATGGGCCAGATGGGCGATCCGGGCCCGGCGTCGACCGGGTTTCTGGTGCCCGATGCCGACGACCTGCCCGACGGGGTGCTCGTGGCCGACGGCCGCGCGGTGATCACCGGGTTGAATGCCGCCGCCGAGCGCGTCATCGGACGCCGGGCCGCCGACCTGGTCGGTCACGACCTGCGCCAGGCCCTGCCGCTGATCGAGCCCGACGGCCGCAGCTGGTGGGAGTGCACCGACCCGTGGTCGGGTCTGGCCACCCGCACCGGCCACCGCGAGCGCCTGCTCGTGCTGCCTGGCGACGGCGGTCCGCGCGAGGTGCTGGTCACCGCGCGCTACCGGCGTCCCGGGCGCTGCCAGCCGGTCGACGCGGTCGTGCTGGGCCTGCGCGACGCGGCCGCGCGCCGACGCACCGAGGAGGCGCACGGCCTGTTGATCTCGACCGTCGCGCACGAGCTGCGCTCACCGCTGACGTCGGTCAAGGGGTTCACCGCGACGCTGCTGCGCCGCTGGGACCGGTTCACCGATGACCAGAAGCGGTTCATGCTCGAGACCATCGAGCACGACGCCGACCGGGTCACCCGGCTGATCGGTGAGCTGCTCGACATCTCGCGGATCGACGCCGGCCGGATGGAGGTGCGCCGCCAGCCGGTCGACCTCGTGGCCGCCGTCCGCCGTCACGTCGACCGGATGGTCGCCAGCGGCCACGAGGCCGAGCGCTTCGTCCTGGACGTCGAGGGCCGCCTGCCCGAGGTGTGGGCCGACCCCGACCGGCTGGACCAGGTGCTGGGCAACCTGCTCGAGAACGCCGTGCGGCACGGGGCGGGCACCGTCACCCTGCAGGTCGCGCCGGTCACCGAGGCGTTGACCGACGGCGGCGCCCCGGCGTTGGCCGTGGCCGTCGCGGTCAGCGACGAGGGCGAGGGCATCGACGAGCAGGACGTCCAGCGCGTCTTCACCCGCTTCTGGCACGGCACCCGGCGCGGTGGCACGGGCCTGGGTCTGTACGTCGTCCGCGGCCTGGTCGAGGCCCACGGCGGGTCGGTGCAGGTGGGCCGCAGCGCCGCCGGCGGCGCCCGGTTCCGATTCACCCTGCCCGCCGGAGCGCCCGAGCACGTGGCGTGAGGGCGGGCACCGACCGCTGACCGCGCCGGCCCTCATCGTCCGGCGACCCCCCGTTCTCCCTGAGAGGTGTCATGTCCGCCCCTAACTCCAGCTACGACCCGGTCGAGGTCGCTGCGCTGTCCGAGGCCTCGGTCGCCGCCGCCGTCGAGCAGGCGCTCGCCGCGTTCGCCGCCGCCACCGACCTCGAGGCCCTCAAGGCCGCCCGGCTCGCGCACGCCGGCGACCGCAGCGCCCTGGCCCTGGCCAACCGCGAGATCGGTGCCCTGCCCCCCGCAGCCAAGGCCGAGGCCGGCAAGCGGGTCGGGCAGGCGCGGGCCGCGGTGAACCGCGCACTGACCGAGCGCCAGGTCGAGCTCGAGGCCGGGCGCGACGCCCTGGTGCTGCTCGAGGAGACCGTCGACGTCACGCTGCCGGTCGACCGCGTCGCCCCCGGTGCCCGCCACCCGCTCGAGACGCTCACCGAGCGCATCGGCGACCTGTTCGTCGCGATGGGCTGGGAGGTCGCCGAAGGCCCCGAGGTCGAGGCTGAGTGGTTCAACTTCGACGCGCTGAACTTCGACCCCGACCACCCGGCCCGCCAGATGCAGGACACCTTCTTCGTCGACCCGCCCGAGGCCGGGCTGGTGCTGCGCACCCACACCTCACCCGTGCAGGCCCGGGCGCTGCTCGAGCGAGGCGTGCCGACGTACGTCATCTGCCCGGGCAAGACCTTCCGCACCGACGACCTGGACGCCACCCACACCCCGGTGTTCCACCAGGTCGAGGGGCTCGCGGTCGACGAGGGGCTGACCATGGCCCACCTGCGCGGGACGCTCGAGCACTTTGCGCGGGCGATGTTCGGCGCCGACCTGCCGATCCGGCTGCGGCCCTCGTTCTTCCCGTTCACCGAGCCCAGCGCCGAGATGGACCTGCAGTGCGCCGTCTGCCGCGGCGGCGGCTGCCGCACCTGCGGCGGCACCGGCTGGATCGAGTGGGGCGGGTGCGGCATGGTCGCGCCGAACGTGCTGAGGGCCTGCGGCGTCGACCCCGACCGCTACAGCGGGTGCGCGTTCGGCATGGGCATCGAGCGCACGCTGATGATGCGCAACGGGGTCACCGACATGCACGACATGGTCGAGGGCGACGTCCGGTTCAGCGCCCACTACGGGATGGAGGTCTGATGCGCGCCCCGCTTCGCTGGCTGCGTGAGCACACCGACCTGAGCGCCGACGTCAGCGCCGAGCAGGTCGCCGCCGCGCTCGTGCGCGTGGGCCTGGAGGAGGAGGGGCTGCACCGCGCCGACGTCACCGGCCCGATCGTCGTAGGCCAGGTGCTCTCGGCCCTGCCCGAGCCGCAGAAGAACGGCAAGACGATCAGCTGGTGCCAGGTGGACGTCGGCACCGAGGTCAAGGGCATCGTCTGCGGGGCGCCCAACGTCGCCGCTGGCCACCAGGTCGTCGTCGCGCTGGCCGGTGCCGTGCTGCCCGGTGGGTTCGAGATCGCCGCGCGCCGCACCTACGGGCACGTCAGCGACGGGATGATCTGCTCGGCCCGCGAGCTCGGCCTGGGCGAGGACCACGAGGGCATCATCGTGCTCGCGCGCCCCGGCCTGGTCGCGCGGCCCGGCGACGACGCCGCCGAGCTGCTCGGCCTCGGCGAGGCGACCGTCGAGGTCAACGTCACCCCCGACCGCGGGTACTGCTTCAGCCTGCGCGGCATCGCCCGCGAGTACGCCCTCAGCACCGGCGGGTCGTTCACCGACCCCGTCGGCCCCGACCTGGCGGTGCCCGCGCCGGACGACGCCGGCCACCCCGTTCGGCTCGCCGACGAGGCGCCGGTGCGCGGCCGGCAGGGCTGCGACCGGTACGTCGCCCGCAGCGTGCGCGGGGTGGACGCGTCCGCGACCTCGCCGTACTGGATGCAGCGGGTGCTGCAGCAGTGCGGGATGCGGCCGATCTCGCTGGCCGTCGACGTGACCAACTACGTCATGCTCGCCACCGGCCAGCCCCTGCACGCGTTCGACCTCGACCGGCTCGCCGGCCCGGTCGTCGTGCGCCGGGCCCGCGACGGCGAGCGGCTGACGACCCTGGACGGCGTCGACCGCGCGCTGCACGCCGAGGACCTGCTGATCACCGACGAGGCGCCCGACGGCACCAGCCGGGTGCTGGCGATCGCCGGGGTCATGGGCGGCGCCAGCAGCGAGGTGACGCCCGCGACGACGAACCTGCTGGTCGAGTCCGCGCACTTCGACGCCGTCACGGTGGCCCGCTCCGCACGTCGGCACAAGCTCTCGACCGAGGCCGGCCGGCGCTACGAGCGCGGGGTCGACACCGACCTCGCCGACCGGGCCGCCGAGCTCGCGGTGCGGCTGCTCGTCGACGTCGGTGACGAGCGGGTCGCGGCCCAGCCGATCCGGATGGCGGCCGACCTGCCCGCCCGGCTCGTGGGCGTGGACTACACCGACGCGCAGGTCGACGATGCGCTGCGCGCCGTCGGCTGCGACGTCGTCCGCGACGGTGCCGAGCTCGTCGTGACCGCTGCGAGCTGGCGCCCCGACCTGGTCGAGGGGGCCGACCTGGTCGAGGAGGTCGCCCGCGTCGTCGGGTACGACACCATCGGCTCGGTGCTGCCGGTCGCACCCTCGGGCCGCGGGTTGACCCGGGGCCAGCACCTGCGTCGTTCGGCGGCCCGGGCGCTGGCCGAGCACGGTCTGGTCGAGGTGCTCAGCTACCCGTTCGTCGCGCCGTCTCGGCACGACGACCTCGGTCTGCCCGTGGACGACCCGCGCCGCACCGCGCTGCGGCTGGTCAACCCGATCTCGGACGAGCAGCCGCTGCTGCGCACCTCGCTGCTCGCGACGCTGGTCGACGTGGCGCGCCGCAACCTCTCACGCGGCGTGCGCGACCTGGCGCTGTTCGAGATCGGCCGGGTCTACCGCCCCGCTGGCGACCTCGCTGCGGTGGCGGCGCTGCCCCGGGCGGTGCGGCCGAGCGACGCCGAGCTCGCCGCGCTGGAGGCCGGCGTCCCGCCACAGCCGCGTCGCGTCGCGGTGCTGCTGGCCGGTCAGCGCGAGCGGGCTGGCTGGTGGGGGCCCGGTCGGGCGGTCGACTGGACCGACGCCGTGGGCGCGGCCCAGGCGCTGGCCCAGGCGCTCGGCGTCCGGCTCGGCGTCGAGGCCGACGACCACGCGCCCTGGCACCCCGGGCGCTGCGCCCGGCTGACCCTGCCCGACGGCACCCTCGCCGGTCACGCGGGTGAGCTGCACCCCCGCGTGGTTGCGACGCTCGAGCTGCCCGCGCGCACCTGCGTGGCCGAGCTGGACCTCGATGCCCTGGTCGCGGCGGCGCCCGCCCAGGTGCCCGCGGCGTCGCTGTCCACGCACCCCGTCGCGCTGCGCGACGTGGCCCTGGTGGTCGACGACGCCGTCCCCGCCGTCCGGGTCGAGGCGGCGCTGCGCGACGGCGGTGGTCCGCTGCTCGAGTCGGTGCGGCTGTTCGACGAGTACGTCGGCGAGCAGGTCGGTGCCGGACGCCGGTCGCTGGCCTACCGCCTCACGCTGCGCGCCGACGACCGCACCCTCACCGGTGACGAGGCCGAGGCCGTGCGTGAAGCTGCGTTGGCGTCGGCTGCTGAGGTCGGGGCGGTGCTGCGGGCTACCTGAGCGGACGCGTGACGTCGCGCAGCCACAGCCCGGCCGACGCCGGTTGGAGGGTCTCGTGCACGACGCCGAGCAGGTCGGTGCGGACGGTATCGAGGTCGACCTGGTCGCGCAGCCTGCGGGTGAAAACCTCGACGGTGCGGTCGGCGTCGTAGCGGGCCCGGTTGAACCGTCGGTCCACGATCGCCTGCACACGGCGGCGCAAGGGTTGGAACAGGGCCGCGATCGTCAGCGTCGAGGCGGCGACCGACAGCGAGCTGTTACCGGGGGTGAGTCGGCCCACCACCGTGATGACGCCGAGGTACACAGCGAGCAGGGTGCCCGTGACCAGGGTGTAGCTGAGGGTGCGACTGATCAGCCGGTCGATCCCGTACAGGCCGTGCTTGAGGATGGCCACACCGATGGCGACCGGAATGAGCACGAAGGTGGCTACGCCGAACCTGTCCAGTGCGTCGAGCCAAGGGGGGCTGGCCTCCCCGCGCAGGCCGTAGGCCCACGAGAGCATCATCAAGGTCAGGTAGACGCAGGCCACCAGCGCCGCCGCAGCCGCCAGCCACTTCACCTGCAGTCGCTCGACCCCCCGCGAGCGCCGGAACCTGGTCACGAGCCCTGCGGCGCAGGCCAGCATGCACAGCGGCAGGACGGGGAGCACGAACAGAACGAGAGGAAGGGCGGATGCGAGGAACCCGATGGCGAGCGGGTTGCGCACGTTCGCGCCCTGTTCGAGCCGCGTCGGCGAGAAGATGAACGCCAGGACGAGCAGGCCGATGGTGATGCCTGAAACCCACGCCACCGGTCGCCAGCGCGGGCCAGGCAGCCGGCCGTCGGGAAACAGCAGGATCAGATAGGTACCGGTCAGGCCGATCCCCGGAACCCACAACGACCCGTTGATCGCAGCCACGACTGCGGCGGCCGGCAGCGAGCCGGGGTGCAGGACGAGGCCGTAGGTCGTGTACGGCTCGGCGACGGACCCCACTCCATTGACAGCGCCGATGGCGAGCAGGATCCAGGCAATGCGGTTGTCCGGCTGGCGCCGGGCGATCAGGATGCCCACCACGGGTACCGCCACGAACATCACGTTGAACGCAGCCGTGCTGGGGTTGTCGTCGGGCAGGAGCCAGAGCCGCACCGGGACGATGCCCACGGCAGCGACGGCGCTGACGGTGAATACCCCCCAGGCGAGCCACCGTCGCGTTCCGGCCGGGATCGCCATCAGGTCCCGCGTGGATCGCGCAGCCACAGCCCCGCGGTCGTCGGTTGCAGGGTGTCGCGGACGACGTCGAGCAGGTCGGCGCGGACGTCGTCCAGGTCGACCTCGACGCGCAGGCGGCGGGTGAAGGACTCCACGGTGCGGTCCGAGTCGTAGCGGGCCCGGTTGAAGCGGCGGTCCACGCTCGTCTGCACGCGACGGCGCAGGGGCGAAAAGAGCGCAGCGACCGCCATGGTCGACGCCGCGACGGTCAGCGAGGAGCCGTCCGGCACCAGCCGCGCAGACGCGGTGACGATGACGAGGTAGACCGTCACGAGCAGTGCGGTGAGGACGGCATAGGAGACCGTGCGGCTCACCACGCGGCCGAGGTCGTAGAGCCGGTAGCGCAGCACCGCGACGCCGATGCAGCTCGGCAGCAGACTCATGGCGATCGCCGAAGTGATTCCAGCGACAACTCCGCGGCCGCCGGGCTCCTGGCTCTGCGTGCTCACCGAGATCCCCAGCACCGCGAAGCAACCGCCGAGCGCCACCCAGCGCAGCTGCTGCCGTTCGATGCCCGCGGAACGGCGGAACCGGAGCACGACCGCGACAACGCCGGCCACCGTGGCTACGAGCATCGCTGTCAACCCACCAAGGGCCAGCATCTGGGATGCACGGCCTAACCCGGACACACCGAACGGGTTGTCCAGGTGACGGTACAGAGGCTGGTCGATGGGACCCGGCTGCGTCACGGTCCCGACGCTGGCGGCAGCGCAGCCGACGACCGCCATCCACACCACGGGCCGCCACCGTGCGGAGATGAGGCGACCACCTGGCAGCACCAGCAGCGGCAGGGTGATCGCGAGCGGCACCGCGACGATCCACCCGTTCGTGTCCAGCATGGCCGCGGCCCGCGTCAGGGAACCCGTATCGCGGTCAGCGAGCGCGAAGGTCGCCCAGGCATGGGCCAGGTAGGCGACTGCCGCGGACGGCGCGGCCAGGGAGAAGCACCAGCCGATGGGGTTGTGCGGCAGTCGGTGCCACAGCAACCAGCCGACGCCGCCGAACCCGAGGGTGAAGGCACCTCCGGCGATGAGGTAGCCGACCACGGCGGCCGGGTCCGTGAGATAGGTGATGACCTGGGCCGATGCCAGGATCAGCGTGGACAGAACGGCGACGGCGTTGGCCACCCTCCGGTGGGCTGTGGCCGTCATCGGGACACATCTCGCAGCCACAGCCCCGCGGTCGCCGGTTGCAGCGTGTCGCGCACCACGTCGATCAGGTCGGCCCGGATGTCGTCGAGGTCGACCTCGTCGCGCAGCCGGCGAGAGAAGGACTCGACGGTGCGGTCCGAGTCGTAGCGGGCCCGGTTGAAGCGACGGTGCACGATCGACTGCACCCGACGACGCAGTGGCTGGAACAGCGCCGCGACGGCCAGCGTCGAAGCGGCCACGGCCAGGGACGAACCGTCCGGCGCGAGCCGCGCAGCCGCGGTGACGACGACGAGGTAGACCGAAAGCAGCAGCGCGGTGAGGACGGCGTAGGACACCGTGCGGCTCACGACTCGGCCCAGGTCATAGAGCCGGTACCGCAGCACCGCCACCCCGACGCACACCGGGACCGCGACGATCCCCAGCGTGCTGATGGGGCCGCTGACCCCCTGCGGGACGACCGACGTGAGTGCCGTCACCACGGACAGCAGCACGGCCCAGCCGCCCAGCGCGACCCACCGCAGCTGCTGGCGTTCCACCCCCTGGGCCCGCCGGAAACGCAGGACCACCGACAGCACCCCGAGCGCGATGACCAGCAGGAG
>JACMOY010000012.1 GCA_014377795.1 Actinomycetota bacterium
CCCCGCACACAGCCCGGGCCGTGGTCGGCAAGTGGGAGCACCCGTACACGCGCGAGGAGGCTGCCTACCCGCCCGGGGTCGACCCGCGGGCGAAGTACTGGCCGCCGGTGCGCCGCATCGACGGGGCGTTCGGCGACCGCAACCTGGTCTGCTCGTGCCCCCCGCCGGAGGCGTTCGCGGACTAGCGCGGCTGGTGGGTCAGGGGGTCGGCACGCACCGCGGTGGCGATGGCTCACGGTCCTGGCTCTGCCGGGCTGGGCACGGGTGTCGACTGCCTGTACCCCGATCGCGGCACAGCATGAGCCGCCGGCTCAGGTGCGCCCGTCGCGCTGACCGCGGCGCATCGCGCGCCGTGCCCCGTCGGGTTGCCAGTCGGCGAGGACCGTCGTGATCACCAGCGGCGGGTCGTGCAGGCGCACGGCGTCGACGACCTGCGCGTCGTCGTCGACGAGCAGGGCGATGGTGAACGTCGACGCCATCTCGCGCAGCCGGTCGAGCTTGAAGGCGACGGCGGGGCAGTGGTCGGCATCGGGTCGCAGGACGAGGTCGGCCGGTGGCAACCCGTTGTCGTGCAACCAGCTCAGGGTCACGGCGCGCAGCCGCTCGGGCCGGCCCGACAGGTAGACGACGAGCCGCCCGGCGCCCTGCTCGTGGCGCACCATCGCGGCGCCCTGCGATAGCAGCGCGTCGTCGGCCGCTGCCGCGAAGAACGCGGCCCAGTCGCGCCGGGCACCGCTGACGTGGTGGCGACGGTGCTCGACGTCGGCGAGCACGCCGTCGACGTCGAACACGGCGAGGTCCATCAGCCGCCCGTGCGGTGCACCAGCGTCGAGCCGGTGCGGGTCTTGCGCACCTCGAGCTGGGTGGGGATGCGTGCACGCAGGTCGAGCACGTGGCTGACCAGGCCCACGACCCGGCCGCCGTCGCGCAGGCCGTCCAAGGTGGTCATGACCTCGTCCAGGGTCTCCTCGTCCAGCGTGCCGAACCCCTCGTCGACGAAGAGGGTCTCGATCGCCGTCCCGCCCGACTCGGCCTGCACGACATCGGCCAGGCCGAGGGCCAGGGCCAGGGAGGCCGTGAACGACTCGCCGCCGGACAGGGTGCAGGTGTCGCGCTCGACACCGGTCCACGCGTCGACCACGCGCAGGCCCAGCCCGCTGCGTCCCCCGCCCTTGACCCGTTCGTCGCTGTGCACCAGGGCGTACCGGCCCCCGGACATCGTGGCGAGCCGCTCGGTCGCTGCCGCGGCGACCTCCTCGAGCCGGGCCGCCAGGACGTAGGCCGACAGGCGCATCCGCAGGGTGTTGTCACCGCCGGTGCCGGTGACGCAGGCGGTCAGACCGTCGATGCGGTCGAACTGCTCGAGCAGGGGCGCCGTGGCGTCCTCGTGCGTGCTCACCTCACGGACCAGCTCGGTCAGCCGGCGGACCCCCTCGCGCGCGAGCGTCTCGCCGGCGGCTGCCCTGGCCAGCTCGCGGTCGGCCGCCGCGACCTGCGTCGTCATCCGGTCGAGGTCGGGCTCGGGCAGGTCGCCGACGCCGGCCAGCCCGGGGTCGGCCAGCAGGACGACCAGGTCACCGCGCTCGCGCTCACGCGCCGCCACGACGAGGGCGAGCCGCTCGAGATCGTCCACGGGGAGCAGTGCGGCCACCGCTGCGTCGACGTCGTCGAACCCGCACCCGCCGCACGACGTCAGCAGCCGCCCTCGCTGGTCGGCCAGCATCTCGTCGGTGCCCCGCTGGGCGCCGAAGGCGTCGAGCAGGTGCTCGAGGCGGTCGACCTCGCCGCGCAGCCGCGCCGTGCGTGCGGCCACGTCGACGTCACCGCAGCACAGCCGGTCCAGGTCAGCCGCCGCAGCAGAGCTGGACGCCGTCAGCTCGACGAGCGCCGCCCCGGCCACGGCCGCGTCGTCCGCGCTGATGGCGAGCGCGAGGTCGGCCTGCTGCAACGCCGCCGTGGCGGCGGCCACGGCCAGGGTCTCGGCCCGGGCCGCACGGGGCGCGCCCGTCGCGGCACCCAGTCGTGCTTCGGCAGCGAGCAGGTCACGCTGGGCGACGGCGGCGTCCGCGCCGTCGGTCACCGCCAGCAGCTCGGCGCGCCGCTCGAGCGTGTCGGCCAGGTGGCGCTCGGCCGCCTCGCGCAGCGCCCTCGCGGCGTCAGCGGCAGCGGTTGCGGCGGCCACCGCGTCGCGGCCCACGTGCTCGGCGCCGACGGCGGCCGGATGGGGATGGGTGCACGAACCGCAGACG
>JACMOY010000120.1 GCA_014377795.1 Actinomycetota bacterium
GGCTCTCATGGACCAGTGCCCGCCCAGTCGAGATCACGGGGTGACACCCCGGGCGACGGCTGCGTCGAAGAGTGCCCGGGCCACCTGCTCGGCCTTCTCGGCCGCGGCGGCACCGACTGGCCGGGCTTCGTAACGGTCCTGGTTCCGCGCACGGCGCAGGCGGTCGAAGGCATTCGCCGCCTTGTCGGCCGGCGGCTTGTCGAGGACGGCGCGCAGGTAGCGGCCCAGCGCCTCGTGTTGTCCCAGCGCGTTGGCGGTGCGAAAGCCGTACGCCGCGAGCAGCGCCTCGCCGATGTCGTGGGCCGCGTCGTAAGCGATGCCGTACGTCACCGCGACGCTGGTGAGCAGCGGCAGCTGCCCGAGCCGCTCCTCGGCCTGCTGCATGAAGGACGCGGCGCGAGAGAGGTCGACCGGCACGGCGTCGAGCCGTCGTGCTTCGACCAGCGCGAGCACCGTCGCCTGCTGGACCCTGGTCAGCCCAGAGATCGCCACGGCGACTCCCCCATCACCGGGACGGTCGCGCCGGAGCGCACGGTGTCCAGGAACCCTGACTCTGCCCTGAGCTCCTCCGCGCTGAGGATCGTCGGGTTGACCGGACGGTGGACGGCAGCCTCGACGCGCGTGCACGCCTCGTAGACCGCGTCGACATCGGGCGTGCCGACGACCATGACGTCGATGTCGTGCGGAGAGGTACCGTCGACACCCCGCAGCCGGGCGGCGAAGGAGCCGTACAGGAACGCCGACTCGATCCCGTCGATGCGCCCGAGCTCCTCAGCCAGCAAGACCAACGGACCGGTGACGACGGTGAGGATCTCCCGCAAGGGGGCGGCGAGCGGGCTGTCCGGGTTGCCGCGGATGAGCCGCGTACGACCCACCCGGCGCTCGGCCAGGATGCCCGCGTCGATCAGGCGTGCGACTTCTCGGTGCGCCGTCGGGTAGGCCAGGTCGGCGCGCTCGGCCACGTCGGTGAGGCTGAGCTCGTCACCAGCGAGCAGAAGGACTGAAAGGAGGCGCGCCTGGCCGTCTGACCGGAAGATCGGCGCGAGGAGAGGCGCACTCGTTCTCATTTAGCTGAGGATATTGTCCAGTACACGGATGGTCAAGGCTTCGCGCGGGACGTTGACCTGCGCCGCGACGGCTCACACGTTGAAGCGGAACTCCACGACGTCACCGTCGGCCATCACGTAGTCCTTGCCCTCGATGCGCACCTTGCCCTTGGCCTTGGCCTCGGCCATCGACCCGGTGGCCACGAGGTCGTCGAACGAGACCACCTCGGCCTTGATGAAGCCGCGCTGGAAGTCGGTGTGGATCACGCCGGCAGCCTGCGGCGCGGTGGCGCCCTGGCGGATCGTCCAGGCCCGCGTCTCCTTCGGCCCCGCGGTCAGGTAGGTCTGCAGGCCGAGCGTGGCGAAGCCGACGCGGGCCAGCTGGTCGAGACCGGACTCGTCCTGGCCGATGCTGGCCAGCAGCTCGGCCGCCTCGGCGGGCTCGAGCTCGGTCAGCTCGGCCTCGACCTTGGCGTCCAGGAAGATCGCCTCGGACGGGGCGACCAGGTCGCGCAGCCGGGTCTTGGGCTCGTCGTCGCCCAGCCCGTCCTCGTCGACGTTGAAGACGTAGATGAACGGCTTGGTGGTCATCAGCCCCAGGGTGCGCAAGGCCGCCGGGTCGATGTCGCCGCCACCGGCGAACAACGTCGTCCCCTGCTCTAGGATCGCCTGCGCCGCAACGGCCGCAGCAAGAATCGACCCGTCCGTCTTCTTGCCCTTGACCTCCTTCTCGAGCCGCGGAACAGCCTTCTCCAGGGTCTGCAGGTCGGCCAGGATCAGCTCGGTGTTGATGGTCTCGATGTCGGACGACGGGTCGACCTTGCCGTCGACGTGCACGACGTCGGGGTCGGCGAACGCCCGGGTCACCTGGCAGATGGCGTCCGCCCCGCGGATCGTGGCGAGGAACTTGTTGCCCAGGCCCTCACCCTCGCTGGCGCCCTTGACGATGCCGGCGATGTCGACGAACGAGACGGTCGCGGGCAGGATCCGCGCGCTGGCGTGGATCGCGGCGAGCTTCGCCAGCCGCTCGTCGGGCAGCGCGACGACGCCGATGTTCGGCTCGATCGTCGCGAACGGGTAGTTCGCCGCGAGCACGTCGTTCTTCGTGAGCGCGTTGAACAGGGTGGACTTGCCGACGTTGGGCAGCCCGACGATTCCGATGGTGAGGGCCACGGGGACAGGAGCCTACCGGCGGTGCACGCCCACCACGTAGTCGCTGCCTGCTGCCAGGGGTGCGCCGTCCCAGGTCGACCACAGGTGCGCGGTCGTCAACCCCGCGGCCCGGCACCACCCGTCGTAGTCGACGACGCCCACCTGCCGATCGGCCGCGAACCCGGCGACGAGCAGGCCGCCCGGGCGCAGGGCGTCGGCCAGCGCAGCGACGACGTCGCCCTCGGTGCCCGGCGACAGGTAGACGATGACGTTGCCCGCCGCAGCCACCACGTCGTACGCCGCACGCGCGTCGAGCAGGCCGCCCAGCGCGGCCAGGTCGCCCTGGACCAGGTCGACGGCGAGCGCCTCGTCCGCCGCCTGCGAGCGGGCCTCGGCGAGCATCGAGGGGTCGACGTCGACGCCAGTCACCTCGTGGCCGCGCCGGGCGAGCTCGAGCGCGACCCGGCCGGTGCCGCAGCCGGCGTCCAGCACCCGGCCGGCCCCACCGACGGCAACCTCGCGGAGCAACCGGTCGATCGTGCGCGCCTCGCCGTGGACGTCCACACCGTCCTGCGTGAGGTCGCGGAAGCGCTGCGCGTACTCGGGCCCGTGCGTGCCGCCCGTCTCGGCGAGCCAGCGGTTCTGCGACATCACGGCACCCTACGGCCGCGTCGCCGCACCGCTGTCGGTGGCGGGTGGCAGCCTCGCGGCCATGGACCTGCTCACCGCTCTCGTCACCCTGGCCGTCGGCACCGTGCTGGGCGCCCTGGTGGCCGGCTGGGCCGTGCGCGCCCAGCTCGCCGTCGCCCACGCGGGCACCACGGCCGAACGAGACCTGCTGCGTGAGCGCGTCGTCGACCTCGAGGCGGCCGTCGGCACCGACCGCGAGGTCGCGGCGGTACTCGGGCCGTTGCGCGACGGCCTGGTGCGGGTCGAGCGCCAGGTCGGCCAGCTCGAGCGCGACCGGGTCGACCAGTTCTCGCGGCTGGACGAGCAGCTGTCGGCGGTGGTGTCGTCCGGTGAGGCCCTGCGCCAGCAGACCGCCTCGCTCGCCGGCGCGCTGCGCTCGTCCAACGTGCGCGGCACGTGGGGCGAGGCCCAGCTGCGCCGGGTGGTCGAGTCAGCGGGTCTGCTCGCCCGCGTCGACTTCACCGAGCAACCCAGCGTCACCGGCCCGCTGGGCACCGTGCTGCGGCCCGACCTGGTCGTGCACCTGCCCGGTGGCAAGAACCTGGTCGTCGACGCGAAGGCACCGCTCACCGCGTTCCTGGACGCCGGCGCCGCCGACTCGCCTGAGCGCGAGCGCCTGCTGGGCCAGCACGCCAAGGCGCTGCGCGGTCACGTCGACGTGCTGGCCGGCCGCGAGTACTGGACGGCGTTCACCCCGACGCCCGAGATGGTCATCTGCTTCGTGCCCGGCGACGCGATCCTCGCGGCCGCCCTGAACGCGGACCCCTCGCTGTACGAGCACGCCATGGACGCCCGGGTGGTGCTGGCCTCGCCCGCGACGCTGCTCGCCGTGCTGCGCACCTGCGCGTACGCCTGGCAGCAGGACGCGCTGGCCGGCAACGCCCGCGAGCTGTTCGAGGTGGGCCGCGAGCTGTACGGCCGGCTCGCGACGCTCGGCACGCACACCGCCAAGCTGGGCCGCACCCTGCAACGCTCGGTCGAGGACTACAACGCCATGGTGGGCACGCTCGAACGACGGGTGCTGGTGACCGCGCGTCGGATGAACGACCTCGACCTCACCGGGACGGTGCTCGAGGCGCCCGAGCCGGTCGAGGTCACCCCGCGCAGCCTGACCGCCGTCGAGCTGCTCGACGACCAGCTGCGGGACGAGCGACTGGGCGATGAACGTCGTGCAGCGGGCTAGGTCGTCTGCGCCGCAGCGGCCTTGGCCGCCTTGAGGTCACGGCGCAGCTCCTTGGGCAGCGAGAACAGCAGGCTCTCCTCAGCCGAGACGACCTCCTCGACGTCGTCGTAGCCGCGCGCCGCGAGGTAGCCGAGCACGTCGCGGACGAGCACCTCGGGCACGCTCGCGCCGCTCGTGACGCCCACGGTGGTGACGCCGTCCAGCCAGGTGGGGTCGATCTCGTCGGCATAGTCGATCAGGTGGCTGGCCCGGGCGCCGTGCTCGAGCGCGACCTCGACCAGCCGCACCGAGTTGGAGGAGTTGCGCGATCCGACGACCAGCACCAGGTCGGCCTGGGGGGCGATCTCCTTGACGGCCACCTGGCGGTTCTGGGTGGCGTAGCAGATGTCGTCGCTGGGCGGGTCCTGCAGCTGGGGGAACTTCACCCGCAGGCGGCGCACCGTCTCCATCGTCTCGTCGACCGACAGCGTCGTCTGCGAGAGCCAGACCACCCGGGCCGGGTCGCGCACCTCGATCTCGTCCACCGAGTTCGGCCCGTCGACCAGCTGGATGTGCTCGGGGGCCTCGCCCGCCGTGCCGACAACCTCCTCGTGGCCATCGTGGCCGATCAGCAGGATGTCGTAGTCCTCGTCGGCGAACCGGCGCGCCTCGTGGTGCACCTTGGTGACCAGCGGGCAGGTGGCGTCGATGGTCTTCAGCTGCAGCCGGGCCGCCTCTTCGTGCACGACCGGCGCCACACCGTGCGCCGACAGGACGACGGTGGCCCCGCGGGGCACCTCGTCGGTCTCCTCGACGAAGATCGCCCCGCGCTTCTCCAGGGTGGTGACCACGTGCTTGTTGTGCACGATCTGCTTGCGCACATAGACCGGCGGCCCGTACAGCTCAAGAGCCTTCTCGACCGCGACGACCGCCCGGTCGACGCCGGCGCAGTATCCGCGCGGTGCGGCCAGCAGGACCCGCTTGCTCGATTCGCTCACCCCACCATGGTAGGCGCGAGCCGTCCGCCGACCGGCGGCGCGCTGCGTAGGGTGAGACGGATGAGCGACGCCGGCCCACCCACCCGCCGCCACCCGCTCCCCGAGCGCGCTCTCGACACCACCGCCGAGCAGCCCTGGCCGGTGCGCCTGCTGAGCACCAAGATGGCCCAGTACGTCGCCCGGATGCCGCCGGTGTGGGTGGAGGGCCAGGTGGTCCAGCTGGTCCGCCGGCCCGGCACCTCCACGGCCTACCTCACCCTGCGCGACGCGGACGTCGACTTCTCGCTGTCGGTCACCGCCACCACCCGGGTGCTCGCCGCCGTCGGCGCCGAGCTCGCCGACGGAGCCCGCGTCGTCGTGCACGCGCGGCCGACGTTCTGGGAGAAGCGCGGCACCCTGCAACTCGTCGCGGACGAGATCCGCCCGGTCGGCGTCGGCGAGCTGCTCGCGCGCATCGAGCACCTCAAGCGGCTGCTCGCCAGCGAGGGTCTGTTCGACCCGCGACGCAAGCGGGCCCTGCCCTTCCTGCCGCGCACCGTGGGCCTGGTCTGCGGGCGGGCCAGCGCCGCTGAGCGCGACGTCGTCGAGAACGCCCGGCGCCGCTGGCCGGCGGTGCGGTTCGCCATCCGCGAGGTCGCCGTCCAGGGCCCGCACGCCGTGACCCAGGTCGTCGGGGCGCTGCGCGAGCTGGACGCCGACCGCGAGGTCGACGTCATCGTCATCGCCCGCGGCGGCGGGTCACTCGAGGACCTGCTGGCGTTCAGCAACGAGACGCTGCTGCGCGCCGTCGCGGCCGCCGTCACCCCCGTCGTCAGCGCCATCGGCCACGACGTCGACACCCCGCTGCTCGACCTGGTGGCCGACGTCAGGGCCTCGACACCCACCGACGCGGCCACCTGCGTCGTACCGGACGTCGAGGACGAGCTGGCCGGCCTCGAGCGATCGCGGGAGCGGCTGCGTCGCGCGGTCACGCACCGGGTCGAGCGCGAGCAGTCGGCCCTGGCCGCCCTGCGCAGCCGGCCGGTGCTGGCCGACCCGCACACCGTCGTCGACCTGCGCTGGCGCGAGGTGCAGGCCGCGATCACGCAGGCCCGACGCTCGGTCGGCGCCCGCCTCGACCGGGCTGCCGACGAGGTGCGGCACCTGGCCGGCACGGTGCGCGCCCTGTCGCCCGCAGCGACCCTCGAGCGCGGCTACGCCGTCGTGCAGCGAGCCGACCGGGCCGTCGTCCGCTCCCCCGACGACGTGGCCACCGGCGAGCGCCTGCGGGTGCGGGTGGCCCGCGGCGAGCTCGTCGTCGAGGCGCGCTGAGCCCCGCGCCCCAGTCGGTAGGGTCGCGGGCGTGGCGAGCGAGCAGAGCACGACCGGCCTGAGCTACGAGCAGGCGCGCGACGAGCTGGCCGACGTGGTCCGCCGGCTCGAGGCCGGGGGCACCAGCCTCGAGGACTCGCTGGCGCTGTGGGGGCGCGGCGAGGCGCTCGCCGCGCGCTGCCAGACCTGGCTCGACGGCGCTCGCGAGCGCCTGGACGCCGCGCGGCCAGCAGCCGACCCGGGCTAAGCGGCGGGCCGCAGCGCCCCGGCGAGGACGGCGAGCTGCTCGTAGGAGGCCGTGCCGGTGACGACGGTCGTGACGGCGCCGTTGACGTGCACCAGGCTGTTCTGCACCTTGTCGGTGCGCAGGATCCGCTGCCAGGTGACGCCGGCGACGTCCTGGGTGCCATCAGCGCGACCCCGGTTGGTCTGCGCGGCGAGCCACGCCGCGGGCGCGTCCTTGCCCTGCTCGACGGCCGCGTAGTCCTTGCTCCCGATCACGTACCCGGCGTGCCAGGTCAGCACCTCGGCCGTTGCGACCGTCGTCCGGACGCTCGTGGCCCGCCACTGCGGCGGCAGCCCCACCGGCAGCGCCGGGGTGAAGCCGACCCGCGTCGCGGCGACCCGGGCCCCGGCGGCGACGTCGACCGGCGGCTGGGTCACCCCGTTCTGGCGCACCGTGATGCCGAGCAGGACCAGCACGATCCCCAGCACCACGGCCAGCGAGATGACCATCGAGGCCACCGAGGTGCGGGCCCGCTCGGTGCGTCGCTCGTCGGAGTGCTGGCGGGCCTCGCGCTGCACGCGCAGCCGCTCGTCGACGGCCTCGTCCGGCTCCTGCTCGGTGCTGCTCACCCCACCATGGTCGCCGATGGCCGGCGGTCACCGCACCGGGGGCGACCCGCCGGTAGCATCCAGTCCCGCCCGCAGCCCCGTCAGCGAGGAGTCGAGCCGTTGGACCCGAACGTGCTGCCCGCCGACCTGCCGGCGCCCGCGGACGACGGGGCCGGCGCCCACCTGGTGGGTGCCGTGCTGCCCTCGGTGCCGCTGTCGGCGACCGACGGCACCCGGGTCGACGTCGCGGCGCTGGCCGGGCGCACCGTGCTGTACGCCTACCCCCGCACCGGCGTTCCCGGTGAACCCGCGCTGGACGAGGACTGGGACCTGATCCCCGGCGCGCGCGGCTGCACCCCGCAGGCGTGCGACTTCCGTGACCACCACGGCGATCTCGAGGCCGCGGGCGCCCGCGTGCTGGGCCTGTCGACCCAGGACACCGCCTACCAGCGCGAGGCGGCCGAGCGGCTGCACCTGCCCTTCGCGATCCTCTCGGACGCCGACCTGGCGCTCACCCGCGCGCTGTCGCTGCCCACCCTCGAGGTCGCCGGCCAGGTGCTGGTGCGCCGGCTGACGCTGGTCGTCGACGACGGCGTCGTCACACACGTTTGGTACCCCGTGTTCCCCCCGCACACTCACGCAGAGGACGTCCTGGCATGGCTGCGCTCGAACCCGCGGTGACTACCCCGGTGCTGGTCGTCGGCGAGTCCCTCGTCGACATCGTCCAGCGCGCCGACGGCAGCACCGACCGCCACCCCGGGGGCAGCCCCGCCAACGTCGCGATCGGCCTGGCCCGGCTGGGTCACCCGGTGCGGTTCGCCACGCGGATCGGCACCGACGCGGACGGCGTGGCCGTGCGTGCCCACCTGGAGGCCGACGGTGTCGTCCTCGCCGCGGGTGCAGTCGTCGACGCGGCCACCTCGACGGCCACCCCCGTGCTGGACCCCGCCGGCGGGGCGTCGTACGTGTTCGACCTGGTGTGGGACCTGCCGGCCGTCGACGTCGGCGACGCCGGCCACGTGCACACCGGCTCGATCGCCGCCAACCTCGCCCCGGGCGCCACCCGCGTGCACGAGCTGCTGGTGGCGGCGCGGGCGGGCGCCACGACGTCGTACGACCCCAACCTGCGCCCGCGCATCATCGGCACGCCGGACGACGAGCGGCCCGGTGTCGAGCGGCTGGTGGCCCTCGCCGACGTGGTCAAGGCCAGCGACCAGGACCTGGAGTGGCTCTACCCGGGTGAGCCGGTCGAGCGGGTCGCCGCCCGCTGGGTCACGACCGGCCCGGCCCTGGTCGTCGTGACCCGCGGGGCCGCGGGCGCGAGCGCGTGGCTCGCCCGTCACCCCGACGAGGTCGTCACCGCCGCACCCCGGCGGGTGGACGTCGTCGACACCGTCGGTGCCGGTGACGCGTTCATGGCCGGCCTGGTGTCGTCGCTGCTCGACCAGGGCCTGCTCGGCGGCCCGGCCGAGCGCAGCGCGCTGCAGGCAGCGACCGCGACGGACGTCGGCGCCGCGCTCGAGCGGGCCACCCTGACGTCCTCGATCACCTGCGGCCGTCCCGGCGCCGACCCGCCGACCCGCGCCGAGATCTAGCGGGGCGGCACCACCAGGGCGAGCACCGCGACGTCGTCCCGCGAGTCCGAGGCGGCACCGAAGGCCCGCACCTCGCGCACCACCGTGGCGACGACGTCCTGCGCGCTGCGCCCCACCAGCGTCGCCACGAGCTCGACGAGGCGGTGGTCGCCGAACGCCTCGTCGCCGCAGCGGGTCTCGGTGACCCCGTCGGTGAACACGATCAGCGCCTCGCCCGGGCGCAGCGTGAGCGGCGAGTCGTGCAGCTCGGGCTCGTCCACGACGCCGAGCAGGTGGCCGGGCACCCCCACCTCGGTCACCTCACCGCGGGCGGTCAGCAGCAGCGGCCGCGGGTGACCCCCGAGCGAGAGCACCACCGAGGCGCCGTCCGCGGTGGGCTCCAGCGTCGCGAGGGCCATCGTCGCGAAGCGCGGGTCGTCCTGGCCGAGGTCCTCGGCGGTGATGGCGCGGCTGACGTGCTGCAGCACCACCGAGGGGGCCCAGCCCAGGGCGCTGAGCGCCAGGGTGGTGTGCCGGGCGACAGCGGTGAGGGTGGCCGCCGCGGCCCCCTTCCCGACCACGTCGCCGACCATGAGGGTCCACCGGCCGGGGGCACCGGCCCGGACGTCGACGAAGTCCCCGCCGACGTTGGTGTCGGCCTCGGCCGGGCTCAGCACCGCGGCGACGTCGACACCGGGCACCAGCGGCAGCCGGCTGGGGTAGAGCCCGCGCTGCAGGGTGGCGATGGTGGCGGTGCGCTCGGCCAGCAGCTCGCGCAGCCGGCGGTCGGCGTCCTGCGCCGCCGTCACGTCGCGCACGACCACGAGCCGGCCGGTAGGCGTCGACACCTCGTCGGGCAGCGGGCTGTGGCTGACCACCAGGTCCAGCGACCGGCCGTCCCGCTCGATCCGGCAGTCGCCCGACCCCGTGGCCGTCGCGGGCAGCGGGGCCAGCAGGGCGGCCAGCTCGGGCAGCACCTCGACCAGGTCCCGCCCGACCAGCTCACCGGCGCCCGCGCCCACCAAGGCCGCCGCGGCGGGGTTGGCGTCGACGACCCGCCCGTGCGCGTCGAGCACCAGGACGGCGTCCGGCAGCCGGTCGACCACGTGCCGGCGGCCGGCGGGCAGCAGGTCGAGCAGCCGGAACCGGAAGAACCCCCACACCAGCACGAAACCGGTGACGGTGAACCCGATCGGGGTCAGGTCGTAGCGCCGCAGGCCCGGCACGTTCAGGTTGAAGCCCGCGTTCAGGACCAGAGGGAGCAGCGCCGACGCGCCCAGGATCAGCGTCTGGCGCAGGTAGCGCCGCGACACGCGCAGCAGGCTCAGGCCGAGCAGGCCGATCCCGGCGAGCAGCATGAAGTAGCTGTAGACCAAATGCGCCCAGAAGATCGGCCCCACGTCGACGCGGCCGGTCGTCCCGTTGATGGAGCGCACC
>JACMOY010000121.1 GCA_014377795.1 Actinomycetota bacterium
CGACTAGGGTGGCACGGCGCTCGGGACCCGGCAGGGCGGTGAGCACCGGGTCGACCGCGTTCGCCGCGGGCTCGTCGCCGAAGTACAGCCGGGTGACCACCCGCTGGGTCAGCCCGCGGGCGAACACCGACACGTCGACGTGCGGGGCCTGCATCCCGCCCTCGCCGTCCAGCAGCGGGCCGGGCTTCAGGGTGCGCACCGCCCAGGCACCCGCCACGTCGGTCGGGCACCGTCCGAAGCCACGGAAACCATGTCGCGCAACGGGTCCGCGCGGGTCGTCGGGGTGGTCGAACCGGCCGTCCGGGTCGGCCTGCCAGGTCTCGACCAATGCGTCGGGGACGACGTCCCCGGCGCCGTCGAGCACCAGCCCGCGCAGCCAGATCGCACCCGGGGTGCCGTCGGCGACCACGTCCGGGCCGTCGTCCCAGACCAGGCCGATGCCGAGGTACGGCCCGACGGTCTGCGACGGGGTGCTGGGTCGACTGCTCACTGGTCGTCCTCGTCGTCGTTCTCGAACGGGGTCGCGTCGCGGCCGCGCAGCACGATGTCGAACGTGAAGGCCAGCGCCCACTCGGGCTCGGTGCGCTCGAGGTCGAACCGCGACACCAGCAGGTGGCGCGCGTCGTCGGGCACCGAGCCGAGGATCGGGTCGTGGGCGAGAAGCGGGTCGCCGGGGAAGTACATCTGGGTGACCAGGCGCTGGGTGAACGCGCGGCCGAACAGCGAGAAGTGGATGTGCGCCGGGCGCCAGGCGTTGTGGTGGTTGCGCCAGGGGTAGGCGCCGGGCCGGATCGTCACGAAGCGGTAGTGGCCCTCGCTGTCGGTCGTCGTACGGCCCAGCCCGTCGAACCCGGGGTCGAGCGGCGAGGCCCACTGGTCGCTCGCGTGCCGGTACCGGCCGCCGGCGTTGGCCTGCCAGACCTCGACGAGCGTGTCGGGCACCGGCCGGCCGTCGCCGTCCAGCACCCGCCCCTGGACGAGGATCCGCTGGCCCTGCGGCGCCACGTCGTGCTGGCGCGTGAGGTCGTGGTCGAGCGGCCCGACGCGCTCGGCGCCCAGCACCGGGCCGGTCACCTCGGTGAGCCGCTGGGCCAGGTCGACCGGCGGACGCAGCGGCGCCCGCAGCGTGGTGCTCGCGTACGCCGGTGAGCGCAGCGGCGGGTGGGTGCCCTCGGGGTCGTGCCGGTAGTACGGCAGCCGCAGTCCGGCCACCTCAGGCCTCCAGGACGACGGCGAGACCCTGGCCGACGCCGATGCAGATGGCCGCCAGACCCCAGCCGCCCCCCCGGGCGCGCAGCGCGTGCGCGAGGTGGCCCAGCACCCGCGCACCGGACGCGCCGAGCGGGTGGCCGATCGCGATGGCGCCACCGTGCGGGTTGACGATCTCGGGGTCGAGCTCCTTCCACGCCGCGGGGCAGGCCAGCGACTGGGCGGCGAACGCCTCGTTCAGCTCGACGTGCACCAGGTCGCCCCAACCGATCCCGGCGCGCTGCAGCGCGACCTCGGCCGCGCGCACCGGCCCGATCCCGAAGACGTCGGGGTCGACGCCCGCGACGGCCGACGAGGCGATCCGGGCGAGCGGCCCGCGGCCGACCTCGCGGGCGGCGCACTCGTCGCCGACGAGCAGCGCACCGGCGCCGTCGTTCAGCGGCGAGGAGTTGCCCGCCGTGACCGTGCCGTCAGCGCGGAACACCGGCTTCAGTCCGGCCAGCTTCTCGGCACTGGTCGTGGCCCGGATCGACTCGTCGCGGTCGAGGTCGGTGCCCGGCACCAGGGTGATCTCGGCGTCGTAGCGGCCGTCGAGCCAGGCCCGGTCGGCGAGCCGGTGGCTGCGGGCGGCGAACGCGTCCTGGTCGGCGCGCGTGATGCCGCCGAGGTCGACGAGGTGCTCGGTGCTCTCGCCGAGCGAGATGGTCCACGCCGAGGGCATCTGCGGGTTGACCATCCGCCAGCCCAGCGTCGTCGAGTGCAGGGTCTCGTGCGCCCGCGGGTACGGCGTCTCGGGCTTGGTGAGCACCCACGGCGCGCGGCTCATCGACTCGACCCCGCCCGCGACCACGAGCGAGGCGTCACCGGCCACGACGGCCCGGCGTGCCTGGATCGCGGCCTCGAGGCCCGAGCCGCAGAGCCGGTTGACGGTGGCCCCGGGCACGCTGGTCGGGCATCCGGCGAGAAGCACCGCCATCCGCGCCACGTCGCGGTTGTCCTCGCCCGCGGCGTTGGCCGCCCCGAGGATCACGTCGTCCACGCGGGCCGGGTCCAGGCCCGGGCTGCGCTCGCCCAGGGTGCGGACGACGTGGGCGGCCAGGTCGTCCGGCCGCACCCCGGCCAGCGCCCCGCCGTACCGGCCGAAGGGGGTGCGCACCGCGTCGATGACGTAGGCCTCGCGCGGGCTCATGGGACCTCCGGTTTCGGGTGCGCGGCCGAAGCCCGCCTGCTCAGACCGTAGACCGGGTGCGTCAGACCGGGTGCACCAACGGCTCGCATGGGATTGGCTGCACGCATGCGCACCCAGGTGGCCATCGTCGGCGCCGGCCCGGCCGGGCTGCTGCTCGCCCACCTGCTGGCGCGCCGGGGCGTCGAGTCGGTCGTCGTCGAGAACCGCTCGCGCGAGTACGTCCAGGCGCGGATCCGTGCCGGCGTCCTGGAGCAGGGCACCGTCGACACGCTGGTGGACGCGGGGCTGGGCGCGAACCTGGCCCGCGAGGGGATGCGGCACGACGGCATCCACCTGCAGTGGCCCGGTGAGCGGCACCGGATCGACTTCCCCTCGCACTGCGGCCGGTCGGTGTGGGTGTACGGCCAGACCCAGGTCGTGCGCGACCTGATCGCCGCCCGGCTCGCCGACGGCCAGCAGCTGCACTTCGAGGTGAGCCGGACCTCGCTGCACGATCTCGAGACCGACCGGCCCTGCGTGCGGTACGTGGACGCCGCGGGAACGCCGCAGGTGCTGGAGTGCGACGTCGTGGTGGGCGCCGACGGCTTCCACGGCGTGAGCCGGCCCACGGTGCCCGCCGCCCTGCAGCGCACCTGGCAGCGCGACTACCCGTACGCCTGGCTGGGCATCCTGGCCGACGTCGCCCCCTCGACCGACGAGCTGATCTACGCCTGGCATCCGCGCGGCTTCGCCATGCACAGCATGCGCTCGCCGACGGTCAGCCGGCTCTACCTCCAGGTCGACCCGACCGAGCGGGTGGCGGACTGGTCGGACGACCGGATCTGGAGCGAGCTGGCGCTGCGGATGGCGCTCGACGGCTGGACCCTGCAGGACGGCCCGGTGACGGACAAGGGCATCACCCCGATGCGCAGCTTCGTCAGCTCACCGATGCGGCACGGGCGGCTGTTCCTGGTCGGGGACGCCGCCCACATCGTCCCGCCGACCGGTGCGAAGGGGCTGAACCTGGCGGTGGCCGACGTCCGGCTGCTCGACCTGGCGCTGGGTGAGCTGTTCGCGACCGGCAGCGAGGGGCTGATCGACGCCTACAGCGACACGGCGCTGCGCCGGGTCTGGCGCACCACGCACTTCTCGTGGTGGATGACCACCATGCTGCACTCCTCCGGCGACGAGTTCGACGAAGAGCTGCGGATCGCCCAGCTGGGGTACGTGACGTCGTCCGACGCGGCGGCAGCGGGGTTGGCCGAGAACTACACCGGGCTGCCCCTCGGGACGTGATGCGCCTCACAGTGTCTGATCTGGCGCGATTGGGCCAGGTTTCTCAGGGGGCACTGAGGATCGCTGGTGACGCTGGGCGCACAGCCCCTCACTCCAGGAGATCATCGTGACCACGTCCACCACGACCCGCCCCGCCGCGGTCGCTGCAGCCACGCACAACAAGGCCTACAGCGCGCTGATCGGCGTCACCGGCCTGCTCATCCTGCTGCAGGGCCTATGGGCCGGGATCTTCCTGCAGCACGATGGCCAGCGTGACGCCGCCCAGACCTGGATCACCGTCCACGCCCGCGGCGCCGAGCTGTCGATCCTGCTGGCGGCCATCGCCACCGCGGTCGCGTTCTGGAAGATGCGTCCGCGTCGCGACCTGTGGATCGGCACCGCCGTCCTCACCGCCGCTCTGGTGCTCGAGTCCTACCTCGGCGGCCTGATCGTCGACGCCTCCAAGGACGTCCTGACCGCGGTCCACGTACCCTTGTCAATGGTGCTCGTCGGCCTGGCTGTGTGGCTGCCGCTGCGAGCCCGCAACCGCGCCTGAGCCGTCCTGCCCGGCTCGTCCTGACGGTGCAGACTGGGCGTCATGCCCCTCACCGGTGAGTACGAGCCCAGCACGCAGCAGTGGGTGCGCGACCAGGTCGAGGCATACGAGTCCTCCGGCGGCACGCAGGGGACGATGTTGCGTGGGATGCCGGTGGTCCTGCTGACGATGGTGGGTGCCAGGTCAGGCAAGCTGCGCAAGGTGC
>JACMOY010000122.1 GCA_014377795.1 Actinomycetota bacterium
CGCCTGGACCAGCGGCTGCAGTCGCTCGGACAACAGGCGGAGCGGCTGATCGGCGCGGCGCGCCGGCTCGAAGAGGACGCCGAGGGCCTCGAACGGGACCGCGCCGAGGCGACTCTGGCGGCCGACGAGGCATCGACCGCGCTGCGAACCAGCGAGTCGGCTGCGGAGGAGTCGCAGGCGCTGCTCGACACCCTGGGCGTCGAGGTGCAGCGGATGCAGGCCGAGCTCGACGGCGCGCGCCGCGCGACCCGGACGGCGCGCGAGTTGATGGACCGGGCCGGACACCGGGTGCGGGAGCTGATCGAGCAGGCGGGCGAGCACCGTGAGCGCCTGGCCGCCGCTCGGGTGCGGCTGGCGGACTGCCTGCCGGACGTCGCCGCGCAGTTCTCGGCGGCGGCTCACCTGCGCGAGGTGCCGGGGTTGATCGAGGCTGGGCTGGGCCGGTCGATGGACGAGTCCGAGGCCCTGGGTCTGGACGCTCTGGCGGTCGTACCTGCCCCGGTGGCGGCTCTGGACGTCCTGCGCGGCTGGGCGCAGCGGCCGGTCGAGAGAGCGGTCGACGCCAACGCGGTCCACGCCGAGATGCGGTCGCTGGCCGTCGGCCCGGCGGCGGACGCCGAACCCCGGGTCGTCCCGGTCGGCGAGGCGCTCTCGGTGCTCGGGCGCGACAGCAGCGGGGCCGAGCGCCCCCTCGCCGACCTCGCCGTCCGGATGACCGACGAGGTGAGCCGAGAGCAGGAGCTGCTCACCGAACGCGAACGCACCCTGTTCGAGGAGCACCTGCTGGGCGAGCTCGGCGACGCGCTGCGGGCCCGACGCCACGAGGCGGCCGACCTGGTCACGGGCATGAACCAGCTGCTCGAGGACGTCCGCACCTCGCAGGGGATCAGGGTGCGTCTGGACTGGGCGCTGCGCGAGGACGTCGGGCCGGATGTGCGCGACGCCGTGGCGCTGCTCGGCCGGGCGCGCGGATCCCTCACCCCGGAGGAGTCCAACCGGCTTCGGGACGCTCTCGGTGGGCTGATCGAGGTGCAGCGCGCTGCCGAGCCCGAACGCGGTTACGCCGAGCACCTGGCGCAGGCCCTTGACTATCGCCGCTGGTCTGCGTTCTCGGTCCGTCTGCACCGGCCCGGCACGGAGTCGTGGAGCACCCTGACCCGGCGTACGCCGTTGTCGCAGGGCGAGCAGAAAGTGGTGTGCTATCTGCCGTTGTTCGCCGCCGCCGCGGCGCACTTCACGTCCGTGGCGGGCGCCGCGCCGTACGCGCCCAGGTTGATCCTGCTCGACGACGCGTTCCCGAAGATCGACGTGCGGACGCACCCGCTGCTGTTCGGGCTGCTCGTCGACTTGGACCTGGACTTCGTGCTGACCAGCGAGCGGTTGTGGGGTGACCACCCGACGGTCCCGTCGCTCGCGATCTACGAGGCGCTGCGCGCCCCAGGCGAACCGGGTATCGCGCAGTACCGCTACACCTGGGACGGGAACGTCCTGGTCGGTGAGGGGTGATCCTGCCCAGCTGGCTCGATGACCCATCGCTGCAGTCGGTGTGGCAGCGGTTGCGCGCGCCGCTGGAACGCGGTGCCCGCACCACCCGGCTGGTGGGGCTGGACCGGCCAACGCGGCACGCCCTGTCCGGCGTGCTGGAGCGCCCCGTGACCGGCGACACGACCCTGGCCCTGGCCGACCTGGACGCGATCCTTCGTCGACGTGCGGGCATCGCTCTGGTCGACGTGGTCGAGGCCTGCGTCGGGCCGTTGCGGGACCGGGCAGCCGAGCGGGTTGCGCGCCTCGCACCGATCGAGCTGCTCGCGGGCGTAGACAGCGCGTGGGCGCAGCGGGTGCGGGTCAGCGGGATCCTCACTCGAGTCCCGGACCCCGTCGCCCTGGTGCAGCAGGCCATCGCGGTGCGGGCGCAGCTGCCTGGTGCCACCCGGCTGCGCACCGAGCTCGCAGCCTCGGTCGTCGGCGACGCCCATGCGCTCGACGACGGCCGACCGTTGGCGGCGGTGGTGCTGCGGGGTCTGGTTCACGTCGTACCGGGAACGGCCGCCGGACGGCGTGCGGTCTGGCAGGACGTCGGAGTGCTCGCCGACACGGTGTCGACGACGGTTCTCACCCTGGGGCTGCGACCGACCGCCGACGGTGCGCGCGAGCGGGCGCTGCGCGCGGCCGCCGAGGTCGGCGACCCGGTCCACATCACCCCGTGGTCGCTGCGCAGGATGCAGCCCGCTCTCGGCCCGGGCGACGTGCTCGTCGTCGAGAACCCCGCCGTCCTGGAGGCTTTCGCCGGACGGTACGGCGGGCGCGTTCCGGTCGTGTGCACGTCGGGGTGGCCTGCGCAGGTCGCGGTCGACCTGCTGCGAGGGCTGGGTGCGCCGTTGAGGTACCACGGTGACTTCGACTGGCGCGGGGTCGAGATCTGCAGCTGGCTGCAGACCCACGCCGGTGTGGTGCCCTGGCGGATGACGGAGCGGGACTACCGCGCGGCGCCGGGCGGTGGCCCGTTGCAGGGACGCCCCGTCCCGACACCGTGGGAACCGTCGCTGGCGGACGCGATGGCCGAACGAGGTGAGGCGGTGCACGAGGAGCAGGTGGTCGAGTCGCTGCTCGACGGCTGGGCCGGGTGAGACGCACCGGCTCACGTGACTCCGCGCTCGCTGTGGTGGGTGCAGACGGGCCGGGTGCGTGGGCGCATCTAGCCGGCCCCTGGCCGGCGTCGCTGACGGTAGCGGGCGGTTGCGCAAAGTTCTTCGAAGTCGTTGTGCCAGAACGGGTCTGAGGGCCCGGGACTGTCGGTGGTGGCCGCTAGCGTGTCAGGCATGGACCAGTCGGGTGCGCAGCTGAGCGAGTCGCTCGCTGTGCTGCGCGACGCGGTCTCTTCCTTGCAGTCCGAGGACCTGCAGGGGGTGGACTCAGGGTCCCTGCTGACCGATGTCGCGGCGATGCGCCGCCTGGTGGACCAGGTCGAGGGCGAGTGGCTGCGCCGGGTCGGTGAGGTCCACGCCCGCGGCGCCGCCCAGGTCGTGGGGGCGGGTTCGACGAAGGCGTTCCTGCGTGGGACGTGCCTGGTCTCACCGTCTGAGGCTTCCAAGGCGGTGGACACCGCGACCGCCCTACGGACCA
>JACMOY010000123.1 GCA_014377795.1 Actinomycetota bacterium
GACCGCATCGAGGGCTGCCTGTTCGGCAACGGCGAGCGCACCGGCAACGTCTGCCTGGTCACGTTGGGGCTCAACCTGTTCAGCCAGGGGATCGACCCGCAGATCGACTTCAGCGACATCGACGAGGTGCGTCGCACGGTCGAGTACTGCAACCAGCTGCCGGTGCCCGAACGGCACCCGTACGGCGGTGACCTGGTCTACACCGCTTTCTCGGGCTCGCACCAGGACGCGATCAAGAAGGGCCTGGAGCACCTGGCCAAGGACGCCGCGGACGCCGGCCGCGACGTCGACGAGATCGAGTGGGCGGTGCCGTACCTGCCGATCGACCCGCGCGACGTCGGGCGCACGTACGAGGCCGTGATCCGGGTGAACAGCCAGTCCGGCAAGGGCGGCGTGGCCTACCTGATGAAGAGCGAGCACCACCTCGACCTGCCGAGGCGGCTGCAGATCGAGTTCAGCGGCGTCGTCCAGCGCCGCACCGACGACGAGGGCGGCGAGGTCTCGGCGGCCGACCTGTGGGCCGCGTTCTCGGACGAGTACCTGCCCACCGGGTCGAGCTGGGGCCGGTTGGCGCTGCGCGGCACCCGGGCCTCGTCGTCCGACGACGGCGACGAGCTCTCGGTCGACCTCGTCGACGCGGGCACCGCGGTCTCGCTCGAGGGCCGCGGCAACGGGCCGATCGCCGCGTTCACCTCGGCGCTGGCCGAGATCGGTGTGGACGTGCGGGTGCTGGACTACCACGAGCACGCGATGAGCGCGGGCGGCGACGCGACGGCCGCGGCGTACGTCGAGTGCGCGGTGGGCGGTCGGGTGCTGTGGGGCGTCGGCATCGACCCCAACATCATCACGGCCTCGCTCAAGGCGGTCGTGTCGGCGGTCAACCGCGCCGAGCGCGGCTGAGCCCGCGCGGCGTGGGCGGCGACGGGCCGGGGCGTAGGACACTGGGCGGGTGAGCCTCTACCGGGACGAGGCGGTCGTGCTGCGGGCCCAGAAGCTCGGTGAGGCCGACCGCATCGTCACCCTGCTCACCCGCCACCACGGCCGGGTGCGCGCGGTGGCCAAGGGGGTGCGCCGCACCCGCTCGAAGTTCGGGGCCCGGGTCGAGCCGTTCATGATGATCGACGTCCAGCTGTACCGCGGCCGCACCCTCGACATCGTCACGCAGGTCGAGACGATCCAGCCGTACGGTGCCCGGCTGGCCTCGGACTACCCGCGCTACACGGCGGGGACGGCGATGCTCGAGACCGCCGAGCGGCTGACCGACGAAGAGGGTGACCCCGCGGTGCAGCAGTTCCTGCTGCTCGTCGGCGGGCTGCGCACCCTGTCCGACGGCTCGCACGACCCGTCGCTGGTGCTGGACGCGTACCTGCTGCGCGCTCTCGCCGTGGCGGGCTGGGCCGCCAGCCTGGTCGACTGCGCGCGCTGTGGTGCGGCGGGGCCGCACCGGGCGTTCGCGATCCCTGCCGGTGGAGCTGTGTGCCCGGCCTGCCGGCCCGCCGGCTCGGCGTCCCCCTCACCGGCCGCGCTCGACCTGATGGCGGCCCTGCTCGGCGGTGACTGGGTCACGGCCGACGCCAGCGAGGTGCGGCACCGGCGCGAGGCCAGCGGCATCGTCGCCGCCTACCTGCAGTGGCACCTCGAGCGCGGCATCCGCGCGCTGCGGCTGGTCGAGCGCTCGTGAGGCGCGTCGTCCCGCCGCGGCCGACGGTCGCACCGGTGCCGCCGCCGCCGCACCCCTGCGGCGCCACCGCCCCGAGCCTGCCCCCTGAGCTGGTGCCCCGGCACGTCGCGGTCGTCATGGACGGCAACGGTCGGTGGGCCGGCGAGCGCGGCCTGCCGCGCATCCGCGGCCACGAGGCCGGCGAGGCCTCGCTGCTCGACGTCGTCGCCGGCGCCATCGAGGTCGGCGTGACGCACGTGTCGGCGTACGCGTTCTCGACCGAGAACTGGAAGCGCTCGCCCGAGGAGGTGCGCTTCCTGATGGGCTTCAACCGCGACGTGATCCGGCGCCGGCGCGACGAGATGAACGCCTGGGGGGTGCGGGTGCGCTGGGCCGGACGCCGCCCGCGGCTGTGGCGCAGCGTCGTCAACGAGCTCGAGGCGGCAGAGGAGCTGACCCGCGACAACACGGTGATGACCCTGACGATGTGCGTCAACTACGGCGGCCGGGCCGAGATCGCTGATGCCGCAAAGGCTCTGGCGCAGGATGTCGCCGCCGGGCGGCTCGATCCCGACAAGGTCGACGAGCGGGTGCTGGCGCGCTACCTCGACGAGCCCGACCTGCCCGACGTCGACCTGTTCCTGCGCACGTCCGGCGAGCACCGCACCTCGAACTTCCTGCTGTGGCAGTCGGCCTACGCCGAGCTGGTGTTCGTCCCCGAGCTGTGGCCGGACGTCGACCGGCGGGTGCTGTGGCGCGCGGTCGACGAGTACGCCCGGCGGGACCGGCGCTACGGCGGGGCCGTCGACCCCACCACCGCCTAGGGGTCAGTGCCGGTCGCAGACGCCGAAGATCTCGAGGGTGTGCACGACGTCGCCGAAGCCGTGCTGCGCCGCGACCGCGGTGGCCCAACGCTCGACGTCCGGCGCCTCGACCTCGACCGTGCGGCCGCACTCGCGGCAGACCAGGTGGTGGTGGTGGCTGGTGCCGCACCGGCGGTAGACCGTCTCGCCGTCGTCGGTGCGCAGGGCGTCGAGCTCGCCGTCCTCGACCATGGCCTGCAGTGCGCGGTAGACCGTGGCCAGCCCGACCGGCTCACCGCTCTCGCGCAGGGCCGCGTGGATCTCCTGCGCGCTGGCGAAGGTGGTCCGGCGGGTGAGGTACGCCGAGACGGCGGTGCGCTGGCGGCTGGCCCTGCGCGCGGTGATGGCCACGGCGGGCTCGGTGTTCATGCCAGTGCTCGTCACATCAGTGCTCGTCACATCAGTGCTCGTCATAGTGGCCGACGTGCTGGGCGTGGCGATGACCCTCGTGCAGGTAGTCCACGTGGTCGTCGTGCGCCACCGCGTCGTGCCCGCACCCAGCACCGTGCTCGTGCGCGTGGTGCACCTCGGCCGCTGCGTGCCGGCGCCGCGCCACCATGTCGCGCACCGCCGCGCCGAGCGCCGCCAGGACGAAGACACCGATCGCGAACAGCACGATGGTGCCGCCCGAGGGGGTGTTCGCGTAGAAGCTGGTCGAGATGCCGGCGACGCTGACGACGACCCCGGTGGCCACCGCGGCCAGCAGCGACGCGCGGAAGCTGTGGCACAGCAGCTGGGCGATCGCGTTGGGCAGGATCATCAGCGCGCTGATCAGCAGCAGCCCCACGACCCGCATCGACACGACCACGGTGACGGCGGTCAGCACGGCCAGCAGCAGGTTCAACGACAGCACCGGTAGGCCGACCGCCCGGGCGTACTCGGGGTCGTTGCTCACCGCGAACAGCCGCCGCGCCAGCAGCAGCGAGGTCACCAGCACGACACCGGCGAGCACCGCGAAGGTGACCAGGTCGGCCCTGCTCGTGGTCGTGATGGCCCCGAACAGGTAGGCGTTGAGGTTGGCGGGAGTTCCGGTCGGCGACAGCGAGATCAGCACGACGCCGCCGGCGATGCCGCCGTAGAACAGCACGGCCAGGGCGATGTCGCCGCTGGTGCGCCCGCGCGCCCGGATCAGCTCGATCGCGATCGCGCCCCCGACGGCCGCGACCAGGGCGGTCCACACCGGCGCCGCACCGGTGAGGACGCCGGCCGCGACGCCCGCCAGTGCCACGTGGCCCATGCCGTCACCGATCAGCGCCAGCCGGCGTTGCACCAGGAAGATGCCGACGACGGGGGCCGCCAGCCCGACGAGCAGCCCGGCGACCAGCGCCCGGCGCATGAAGTCGTACTGCAGCAGCTCGATGACGGGCATCAGCGGCCGCCGATCGTGGGTCGCAGCCAGGGGCGCCGGGCACCGCCGGCCGGGTCGTGCACGTGGTGGTCGTGCGCGCCGTCCGGGGCCCCGATCATCGAGTCCTTGAGCGGGCCGTCGTACGCGATGCGCCCCTCTGTGACGACGACCGCGCGGGTGACGACGCCGGCCAGCGGCCCGACCTCATGGGTCACGATCAGCAGGGTGACACCGAGCTCGACCAGCCGGGCGACCGAGCGGGCCAGGGCCTGCTGGCTGGCCTGGTCGACGCCCGCGGTGGGCTCGTCCATGATCAGCACCTCGGGCTCGCTGGCCAGCGCCCGCGCGATCAGGGCGCGCCGCTGCTGCCCGCCGGACAGGTCGGCGATGTCGACGTCGGCCCACGGGGTGAGGTCGACCGCGTCGATGGCCGCGGTGACGGCGGCCCGGTCGGCCTCGCGCATCCAGCCGACCCGGCCGAGACGCGGCAGCCGACCGGACGAGACGACCTCACGCACGGTGGAGGCGACGGTCCCGCCGACCGTGTGTCGCTGCGGCACGTAGCCGATCCGGGCGCCGTGCCAGCGCGAGCGGCCCCTCGCGCCGACCGGTCGACCCAGCAGCTCGACCTCACCGGTCAGGATGCGCGCGAGGCCGAGCAGCCCGCGCACCAGCGTGGTCTTGCCCGAGCCGTTCGCGCCGAGCACCGCGACCACCTCACCGCGCTGCACCACGAGGTCGACGTCATGGACGACGGCCCGGTCGGTGTAGCCGATGCTCACGCCGCGCAGCGCGATCACCGGTTCGGGGGTCGGGTCGGTCATCGGCACGGCTGCCCCCGGCGGATCGTGGCGAGGTTGGCGCGCATCACCGCAAGGTAGTCGCTGCCGGCCGACGCGTCGGTCAGTCCCTCGACGGGGTCGAGCACCGCTGTCCGGGCGCCCGTCTCGCGGGCCAGGGTGTCGGCCACGGCGGGGCTGGCCAGCGTCTCGGAGTAGATGGTGCGCACGGCATGGGCGCGCACGAACGCCGCGACGTCAGCCAGCTGGCCGGCGTCCGGCTCGGCGTCGGGGGTGAGGCCGGTGACGCCGACCTGCGTGAGGCCGTACCGGCGGGCCAGGTAGCCGAACGCCGAGTGGCTGGTGACCAGCTCGCCGCTCGCGCAGTCGGCCAGCCCGGCACGCAGGTCGGCGTCCAGGGCGCCCAGGTCGCGGGTGAGCGCGGCGAGGTTGGTCGCGAACGCGCTCGCGGCGGTGGGGTCGACCGCGCTCATCCGCTCAGCCAGGGCGACCGCGACCGCCTTCAGCCGCACCGGGTCGAGCCAGAAGTGCGGGTCGGTGGCGCCGACGGCGTCGGCTGCGCCGTCGATCGTGCCGCTGACCGTCGCGCCGCCCGCCGTGATGCGCAGGTCGAGGTCAGCGGGGCCGGCGGCGTCGAACGCGCGTCCGGGCGCTTCGGCTGCCACCGCGGTGTCGACAGCGGGCTGGAACCCACCGAGGTGGACGACGAGGTCGGCCTCGGCCAGGGTCGCGACGTCACGCGGCGACAGCTCGAGGTCGTGCGGCTCGGCGCCCGCCTTCGTCAGGCTGGTGACGGTCACCCGGTCACCGCCGATCCGCTCGGCGATGAACTGCAAGGGGTAGAAGCTGGCCACCACCCGCAGCCGCTCACCGGGGGGCACCGTGGCCGAGCTCGTTCGGCCCGGCGGTGAGGAGCAGGCGGCCAGCACGAGCAGTGCCGCACCCAGTGCGACGCACCTCGGCCTGGACATGAGAATCATTATCAGGTGGCCGGGCCACCGGGTCAACCGGTGTCAGCGCGGGAACGCCTGGGTCACGCACAGCGCGAGGGCCAGCACGAGCACCGCCACCCGGCCGAGGCGCTCGCCGGTGCTGAGGCGCGGCCAGCCGAGGTAGAGCAGCCAGCCGACGAACACGACCACCAGCGCGGTGAGGACCACCGCGAGCGGCCCACCGACGACGATCGCCACCACCAGGCCCGCCAGCAGCACGACGAACGGCACGGCTCGCGGCAGCCGCGACAGTCGCAGCAGCACGGGCAGGCTGGCCCGCTCGATCGCGGCTCGCAGGCCGGACGTCGGCGCGGGGGTCTGGCTCACGGGGGACCTCTCGTGGGGGGTGCGGGCCGTCCATCGTCTCGTGCCAGGCTGGGCGCGGTCGCCCGGGCCCGTCGTCCGGGCAGGTGGGGGTGAGCCGTGGCGCTGGTCGTGGTGACGCGCTACGTCGTCCCGGCCGACGAGGCCGCGGTGTTCCACGAGCGGGCCCGCGAGGCGCTGGACGCCCTGCGCCTTCAGCCCGGGTGTCGGCGCGGTCACGTCGGGCGCTCGATGGACGAGCCCGAGCGCTGGCTGCTGCAGACCGAGTGGGACACCGTCGGGGCCTACCGCCGCGGGCTGTCGTCGTACGACGTCAAGGTGCGGGCGGTGCCGGTGATGTACCACGCGATCGACGAGCCGACGGCGTACGAGGCACTGGTCGAGGCGGGTCCCACCGGGCTCGTCGACCGCCTCAGCGACCGGGCCGGTTAGCCCCGCCCGTTAGCCTTGGGGCCCGCTGCTGCAACCCAGCTCGCCGACACCCAGCCGGATGGAGTGACCCACCGTGGCCGCCAAGCCAGAGTCCCGCGTCGACACCGTCGTCAGCCTCGCCAAGCGCCGGGGGTTCGTCTTCCCGTGCGGCGAGATCTACGGCGGCACCAGGTCCGCCTGGGACTACGGGCCGCTCGGGGTCGAGCTGAAGGAGAACATCCGGCGCCAGTGGTGGAAGTCGATGGTGACCGGCCGCGACGACGTCGTGGGACTGGACTCCTCGGTGATCCTGCCCACCCGCACCTGGACGGCCTCCGGCCACATCGCGACATTCAGCGACCCGTTGACCGAGTGCCAGAGCTGCCACAAGCGCTTTCGGGCCGACCACCTGGAGGAGGAGTTCGAGGAGCGCAAGGGCCGCGCCGCCGAGAACGGCCTGGCCGACATCGCCTGCCCCAACTGCGGCACCCGCGGGTCGTGGACGCCGCCGCGCAACTTCAGCGGGCTGCTGAAGACCTACCTCGGTGTGGTCGAGGACGAGTCCGGCCTGCACTACCTGCGGCCCGAGACCGCCCAGGGCATCTTCTTGAACTTCCTCAACGTCATGACGTCGGCGCGCAAGAAGCCGCCGTTCGGCATCGCGCAGACCGGCAAGAGCTTCCGCAACGAGATCACGCCGGGCAACTTCATCTTCCGCACCCGCGAGTTCGAGCAGATGGAGATGGAGTTCTTCGTCGAGCCGGGCACCGACGAGCAGTGGCACCAGTACTGGATCGACACCCGCACCGCCTGGTACGTCGGCCTGGGCGTCGACCCCGCGGACCTGCGGCACTACGAGCACCCGAAGGAGGAGCTCTCGCACTACTCGACGCGCACCGTCGACATCGAGTACCGGTACGGCTTCTCGGGGTCGCAGTGGGGTGAGCTCGAGGGCATCGCCAACCGCACCGACTTCGACCTCAAGACCCACAGCGAGCACTCCGGCGTCGACCTGTCGTACTTCGACCAGGGCAAGGACCAGCGCTGGACGCCGTACGTCATCGAGCCGGCAGGGGGCCTGGGCCGGTCGCTGATGACGTTCCTCGTCGACGCCTACACCGAGGACGAGGCGCCCAACGCCAAGGGCGGGGGCGAC
>JACMOY010000124.1 GCA_014377795.1 Actinomycetota bacterium
CCGCGGCGACGGTGGTGTTGCCGATGCCGAGATCGCCGGGCACCAGCAGGTCGACTCCGGCGTCGACCTCCTCGTCGGCGATGGCCGTGCCTGCGGCGAAAGCGGCGTCGACCTCGTCGTCGGTGAGGGCGTCCTCGCGGTCGATCGAGCCCGACCCGCGCCGCACCTTGTGACCGGTGACGTCGCCCGGCAGGTCGGCGTCGGCACCGAGGTCGACGGCGCGCACGCTCGCGCCGTGCAGCCGTGCGAGCACGCTGATGCCGGCGTCGCCGGCCAGGATCGAGCGCACCATGGCGCCGGTCACCTCGGCGGGGTAGGCCGAGACCCCCTGTGCTGCAACGCCGTGATCGCCCGCGAACACCACGACGCGGACGCGCTCGAGGGGCCGCGGGGGGCACTGCCCCTGGGCGCCGGCGAGCCAGGCGGCGAGGCCCTCGAGCCGGCCGAGCGACCCCAGCGGCTTGACCAGGGTGTCGAGCCGGGCCCGGGCGGCGTCGCCCGAGGCGACGTCACGCAAGCCGACCGCCTCGCGCAGCGCCGGCACGTCGATGGTGGTCATGGTCGGTCCTCTCGTGACAGGTCGATCTCGCGCCCGGCCACGACGAGCAGCACCTGCTCGGACGCGGCCGCGATGCGCGAGCTGAGCCGGCCCAGCTCGTCGCGGAACAGCCTGCCCGAGGCGGTCGCGGGCACCACGCCTGATCCCACCTCGTTGCCGACCGCGACGGTGCGGGTGCGTGTGGTGTGCCAGGCGGCGACCAGCGCGTCGACCCGATCGTCGACCCGGCCCCGCCACCCCTCGCGCTCGTCCCAGGCGCCGCACTCGTCCAGGACCGCGGTCAGCCAGGTGCCGAGGCAGTCCACCAGGACCGGCTGCTGCGCTGACCGCAGCACCTCGGCGACGGCCGTCGTCTCGCAGGTCACCCAGCCGGCGGGACGGCGGTCGCGGTGCAGCCGCACCCGCTCGCCCCACTCGGCGTCGTCAGCGCCGGGCGCTGGGCCGGTGGCGACGTAGGTGACGGCGGGCTCGGCCTGCAGCAGCCGCTCGGCGGTCGTCGACTTGCCCGACCTGGCGCCCCCGAGCACCAGGGTGCGTCGCGGGGCGGGTCGGCGCGGTGCGCTGGTGGGTCCCGGCGTCAGCTCGGTGCCGTCGTCGACGACGCGCGCCCCCCAGCGCGACAGCCGTCGCGCGAGGTCGGGCGGGCTGTGGTGCGAGAGGTGCACGGCCACGACGTCGGTGCCCTCGGTGACCGCCCCGACCTCGCGCAGGGCGCGCAGCTCGGCGGCGAACGCGTCCAGGTCGAGGTGGTCGACCCCCGTGGGCGCGCCAGGCCCGCGACGGTCGCCGAGGGTGGCTTCGAGCAGGACGAGGTCGTACGCCGCACCCGTTGCGGCAGTGCGGGTCTGGGCGGGCAGCGGGCCGGTGTCGGTGGCGTAGAGCACCCGGGTGCCGGCGCCGTCGGTGACGTCGTACAGCACCGCCCCGTCCTCGTGGTTCGCCGCCAGCACCCGCACGACGTAGCCGCCGGCGTCGAGCACCTCGCCGGGGACGACCGGGGCGAAGACGACCGGGGAGTCCGGGCCGACCCACTGGCTCCACGCGGCGATCACGGACGCCGGCCCGGCCACCATGAGCGGCTCGACCCGGCCGGCCCAGGTGCGCGCCAGCAGGGCCATCGGGGCGCTGTGGTCAGGGTGGTCGTGGGTCACCAGCAGGTGGGTCACCGAGCGCAGGCCGTCGGCGTGACGCAGCGCTGCCCGGGGCGTCTCGGGCCCACAGTCCAGCAGCAGCCGGTCGTCGACGAGCGCGCTGGTGGGTGAGCGCAGGGTGGTCGCCGACCGGCACGATGCGCAGTCGCAGAACGCGTTAGGCCACCCGTCGGCCGAGCCGGTGCCGAGCAGCTGCACCCTCATGCGGGCTCGAAGGTCACCGGCGCCGAGAACGCAGCGCGCCGGGCGGCGCGGCGCAGCGCACCGAGCACCGCGCGCCCGGCGAGCAGCACGAGCAGGACGTTCGTCAGGGCGCGGCCGAGGTCCCAGCCCAGCGAGGTGGCCAGGCTGAAGAGCACGAACCGGTGCAGGTTCTCGAGCACCGGGGCGCCCGCGACGAACGACAGCTGGGTGCCCGGGCCGACGCTGAACGGCCAGAACGACATGTTCATCGCCAGCCCGTACGCCAGGCCGCTGACCGCCCCGTACGCCGCGAGCAGCGCGAGCTCGGCGCGGCCACGCGCGGCGGGCAGCAGCCCGGCGCCCAGCCCGACCCAGGCGGCCCCGAGCATCTGGAACGGCAGCCACGGCCCCACCCCGCCGGTCACCAGGGCCGACGCGGCCAGCGTCGTGGCGCCCAGCACGAATCCGAACCCGGCTCCGAAGACCCGACCGGCCAGCACCAGCAGGAAGAAGACGGTCTCGAGCCCGGCGGTGCCGGCGCCGAGCGGGCGCAGGGCCGCACCGACCGCTGAGAGCACGCCCAGCATCGCGACGGCCTTGACGTCCAGACCGCCTTCGGCCACCTCGGCGAGGACGACGGCGAGCAGCAGCACCAGCAGCCCGCCGAACACCAGGGGGGCGTCCGAGCTGTGGGCGAGTCCGGTGCCGGGGTCGACCAGCAGCGGCCAGCCGAACGCGGCGACACCGAGCACCGAGACCAGCGCCACGACCGCGGTCGACCGCGGCCGCAGCCGGACGGCGTGCACCCGCGCCGGCGCGAGGGTGGTCACGACGGCACCGCCGCGAGCTCGTCGCGCACCTGGCGCACGGTCATGAACTGCTGCGGGGCGACGATCTTGGCCACCTGGGGGGCGAAGGCGGGCGAGGCCAGGATCACCTCGGACGTCGGCCCGTCGGCGACCACCTCACCGTCGGCCATCACCACGACCCGGTCGGCGGTCTCGGCGACGAACTCGACGTCGTGGGTCGAGATGACCACGCAGCGGCCCCTCGCGGTGAGCTCGTGCACGACGTCACGCAGCCGCCGCTTGGCGCCGTAGTCCAGGCCGCGGGTGGGCTCGTCCAGCAGCAGCACCGTGGGGTCGGCGCTGAGCTGGATCGCGAGCACCAGGGCCAGTCGTTGGCCCTCGCTGACGTCGCGCGGGTGGGACGCGGGGTCGATGCCTGGGGCGAGCCGTTCGAGCAGCGCCGCGCACGAGCCCGCCGGCCGCTCGCTCTCGGCGTCGGCCCGGGCGCACTCGGCGCCGACCGCGTCCAGGTAGAGCAGGTCGGAGGGTTCCTGGGGTACCAGCCCGACGATCCGGCGGGCGCGCTGGGGGTCCAGCCGGGCGGGGTCGAGGACCTCGCCGAACGGTTCGGGCTTGAGCAGCACCCGACCCCGGTCGCGTCGTCCAGAACCCTGCAGAGCCCACAGCAACGAGGACTTGCCGGCCCCGTTGCGTCCCACCAGCGCGCACACCTCGCCGCAGCGCAGGGTCAGGTCGACCCCGGCGACGGCGACGGTCTGCCCGTAGCGGACGACGACGTCGCTGGCCACCAGGACGTCCTGCGTCGGTGTCGACTGCGGCGCCACCGCGACCCGGGGTGCCGCGAGGTCGAGCCGGTCGCGCAGCGGCCCGGCCAGCCGGCGGGCGTCGCGCACCGACAGCGGCAGCGGCGACCAGTGCGCCAGGCGGCCCAGCTCGACGACCGGGGGCGCGACGGTCGCGGTGGCCACGAGCGTGGCGGGGTCGCCGTCCTCGACCCGGCCGCCGGGCAGCAGGTGCACCAGCCGGTCGGCGTACTGCAGCACCCGCTCGAGGCGGTGCTCGGCCATCAGCACGGTGACCCCGAGGTCGTGCACCAGGCGGGTGATGGCGGCGAGGACCTCCTCGGCGGCGGCCGGGTCCAGCGCCGACGTCGGCTCGTCCAGCACGAGCACGCGCGGGTGGGTGGTGAGGACGGCGCCGATCGCGACGCGCTGCTGCTGACCGCCGGACAGGTCGCGCAGCGGGCGGCGACGCAGGTCGGCGAGGCCGAGCAGGTCGATGGTCTCCTCGACCCGCTTGCGCATCACGCCGGCGGGCAGAGCCAGCTGCTCCATGCCGTAGGCGAGCTCCTCCTCGACGGTGTCGGTGACGAAGCCGAGCAACGGGTCCTGGCCCACCACACCGACGACGTCGGCGAGGTCTCGGGGTCGGTGCTCGCTGGTGTCGCGACCGAGCACCGTGACCCGGCCGGCCAGGGTGCCGCCGGTGAAGTGCGGCACCAGGCCGTTCACGGCCCCGAGCAGCGTCGACTTGCCTGACCCGGTTCGCCCGACGACCAGGCACAGCTCGCCCTCGTCCACGCGCAGGTCGACCTCGCGCAGCGTCGGCTCGGTCGCGCCGGTGTAGGTGACGCTGACCCGGTCGAAGTCGATCGCCACGCTCATCGCGGCACCGGCGGCGGCGAGACGACGGCGACCAGGGTGGCCAGCAGCACACCCGCGACCGGCACCAGCGGCACCGCGGGGACAGCGAGCGGCTGCAGCGGGGCGAGAAGGACGCTGGGGTCCAGCTGCCCCTGAAGCAGCATGGCGAGCACGACAGCCAGCCCCAGGCCGGACGCCGCCCACTCGGGCGCCCGCCACGGGTCGGGCCGGTAGGTGCTGCGTCGCAGCCGCCGGTTGCCCAGCCACAGGCCCGTCAAGGCCAGTGCCAGCCCGGTGAGCAGCGTCGTCACCGACAGGGAGCCCGGCGTGCTCGCGTCCAGCAGCCCGTACAACCCGACGCAGGTGCCGAGCAGGCCGCCGAGCACGAGCACGCCGGTGCCGCGCCGGGTGCGGGCGGGCACCTGCGCGATCCGCCCGTAGCCGCGCGAGTCCATCGCCGCGGCCAGCGCCAGCGACCGGTCGAGGGCGTCCTGCAGCACGGGCAGGACGACGCGCCCGGCCCCACGCAGGCCCCGCACCCGCTCGCCACGCAACCGGCGGGCCCGTCGCACGCGCAGGACGCTCTCGGCGAGCTGGGGGGCGACGGTGATCGAGACGACGACGGCCACCCCGATGTCGTGCAGCGCCCCCGGCAGGGTGCGCAGCAGCCGCTTGGGGTCGGCGAGGGCGTTCGCGGCGCCGATGCAGGCGATCAGGGTGGCCAGGCGCAGTCCCTCGTACGCCGCGCCGAGCAGCCCCTCGAGGGCCACCGGCCCGCCCAGGGTGATCCCCGCGGCCCAGGACGGCAGCGGGACGGTGGGCAGGCGCACGAGCAGGTGGTCGCCGTACTTGAACCCCACGGCCACGTGCAGCACGACCCGGCCCACCACGATGAGGGCGCCCAGCACGAGGTAGAGCCGGAACGACCGGGCCCACGGCGAGTCGGTGCGCCGAGCGGCGACGACCAGGCAGGTCGATGACAGCACCAGGGCCAGCAGCAGCGGGTTGGTGGTGCGGCTGGCGGCGACGGCCATCCCGATGGCCCACAGCCACCAGCCGGCAGGGTGCAGCGGCCGGGCCAGTCGACCGGTGAGCGCCGCGGGTGCGGTCGCGGTCAGCGACGCGGTCACGGTGATCGTCTGCGCCTGGTGAGCAGTGCAGCGCCGCCCCCCAGCGCCAGCACCAGGGCACCGACCAGCGCGGGCCCGGTCAGGCCCCCCGAGCCGGACCCCGGGCTGGACGCCGGGTCGGCGACGACCGTGCTGTCAGTCGGGGTGGGGGTGTCTGTGGGCGGGGTCGCGGTGGGGGTGACGGGCGGGCGCGTCGTCGCCGTCGGCTCCGGTGCGGTGGTCGTCGCGGCCCGGGTCGTGGACCCCGGACCGGCGGAGGTCCGTGCTGGGCTCGGTGCGGTGGTCCTCGGTGCGGTGGTCCTCGGCGTGGTGGTCCTTGGTGCGGTGGTCTTCGGTGCGGTGGTCGTCGATGGTGTCGGGCGCGGCGGCGTGCTGCGCGATGGTGTCGCGCCCGGTGTGGTCGGTGCGGGTGTGGGACGCGGTGTGCTCGCGGCGGGGGGTCGGACGCCCGGTGGTGCGCCCGAGCCGAACGCCCACCCCTCGACGCTGCCCGGCGGGGGGTCGAAGCTGCCGGCGCCCAGGCTCGAGTACGTCCACGCGCCACCGGGCC
>JACMOY010000125.1 GCA_014377795.1 Actinomycetota bacterium
CAGGCCGGTGGTGTCGACCACGGCGACCTTGGACACGTCGTAGGGGCCGCAGTCGTCGGCGAGCCCCGCGGGCGGCATGACGCCGTACCAGGTCGCCTTGTCACCGGAGGCGAACCCCAGCGAGTAGTAGACGACGGTGGCCCCGGTCAGCCTTCTCACCGCGTGCACGGCGCCGCGCACCAGCGGTTGCTGGGCGTCCTGGTTCACGTGGTAGCTGAAGGTGCCCGCCACCGGTACGTCGACAGTGCCCGAGGCGGTCGTGGCCGCGGTGGCACTGGTGGACGGGCGCGCCACGGCTGCCGCGGCGCCGCCGATGGTGATCGCGAGCACCGCGACCGCGACTGCCCGTCGCTTGCCCGGACTCAACGAAACCATCGTCCCCCCGCTCAGATCAACGCGGTCGCGCCTCACCGCCGTCCCGCCCGACCCCAAGGCTCAGGCCCGGTCGGTCAGCTCCCAGGCGTCCTGCGACTCCTCAGCGTCGGCGAGCTCGTCGTCGTAGACGTCGTCTCCACCCGAGGGCGGGTCCTCGCCGCGCAGCAGTGCAAGCGTCGCGGGCAGGTCGTCGGGCTTGACCATCACGTCACGCGCCTTGCTCCCCTCACTCGGGCCGACGACCCCGCGCGACTCGAGCAGGTCCATCAACCGGCCGGCCTTGGCGAAGCCGACCCGCAGCTTGCGCTGCAGCATCGACGTCGAGCCGAACTGGGTGGTGACGACCAGCTCGGTCGCCTGCACCAGCAGGTCGAGGTCGTCGCCGATGTCGTCCTCGACCTGCTTCTTGGCGGCCACGACCACGACATCGTCGCGGTAGGTCGGTCGCAGCTGGGTCTTGCAGTGCGCGACTGCCTTCTCGATCTCGGACTCGGTGACCCAGGCGCCCTGCACGCGCATCGGCTTGCTCTGGCCCATCGGCAGGAACAGCGCGTCGCCCTGGCCGACCAGCTTCTCGGCGCCGGGCTGGTCGAGCACCACGCGGCTGTCGGTGACCGAGCTGGTCGCGAACGCCATCCGGCTCGGCACGTTCGCCTTGATCAGGCCGGTGACGACGTCGACGCTGGGCCGCTGGGTGGCGAGCACCAGGTGGATGCCGGCCGCGCGGGCCAGCTGGGTGATCCGGACGATGCAGTCCTCGACGTCGCGGGGGGCGACCATCATCAGGTCGGCGAGCTCGTCGACGATCACCAGCAGGTAGGGGTAGGGCTGCACCACGCGCTTGCTGCCCGGCGGCGGCACGACCTTGCCGGCCCCCGCGGCCTTGTTGAAGTCGTCGATGTGCTTGTACCCGAAGGCCGCCAGGTCGTCGTACCGCGTGTCCATCTCGCGCACGACCCACTGCAGGGCCTCGGCCGCCTTCTTGGGGCTGGTGATGATCGGGGTGATCAGGTGCGGGACGCCCTCGTAGCCGGTGAGCTCGACCCGCTTGGGGTCGATCAGCACCATGCGCACCTCGTCCGGCGTCGAGCGCATCAGGATCGAGGTGATCATCGAGTTCACGAAGCTGGACTTGCCGGCCCCGGTGGCACCGGCCACGAGCAGGTGCGGCATCTTCGCCAGGTTGGCGATGACGTAGCCGCCCTCGACGTCCTTGCCGACCCCCATCACCATCGGGTGCGGGTTGTCGCGAGCCGTCTGGCTGCGCAGGACGTCGCCGAGGCTGACCTTCTCGCGGTCGGTGTTGGGGATCTCGATGCCGATCGCGCTCTTGCCCGGGATCGGCGACAAGATCCGGACGTCGGCGCTGGCGACGGCGTACGCGATGTTCTTGCTCAAGGCGGTGACCCGCTCGACCTTGGTGCCCTTGCCGAGCTCGACCTCGTAGCGGGTGACGGTGGGCCCGCGCATGAAGCCGGTGACGTGGGCGTCGATGTCGAACTGCTCCAGCACCCCCGACAGGGCCTCGACGACGCGGTCGTTGGCGGTGCTGCGGGCCTTGTGCGGGCTGCCCGGCGCCAGGATGTCGTTCGGCGGCAACGTGTACGTGACGTCGCCGGCCAGGGCGAGCTGCTCGACGCGCTGCGGCAGCGGCGTCGTCGGCGGCGCCTCGAGGGGGCGCTTCTCCGGCACCCGGGACGCGGCGCTCGCCTCGTCCGCCGGCGGGGCGGCGTCGAGCGGGCCGACCGGGCGCTTCTGCCCGGGCCGCGGGCCGTTCGGGTCGACCACGACGGGGGTCTCGAACGGTTCGTCGCCGGTTCGAGACCCCTCGTCCCCACCGCGCATCGACCCGATCCGCCGTCGCGGCCGGCCGCGGCGCAGCGGCTCGGGCTGGTCGGGATCCGCGGTGCCCTCGGCCGGCGCCGGCCGCCCGCCGGTGAGCGTCTGCATCACGTGGCGCAGTCGAGCGGGAATGGCGTGGACCGGCGTGGCCGTGAGCACCAGCAGACCGAAGAACCCGAGCAGCAGCAGGATCACCGTCGCGCCCCAGACGGTGACGGCCTGCTGCAGCGGGCTCGCTGCGAGGAAGCCGATGACACCGCCGGCGTCGCGTACCGCGGGCCAGCCGTCGGCGATGTCCGGCAGCCCGCGCGCCGCATGCACCAGCCCGGCGCCGGCGACGAGCAGGGCACCGAGCCCGATGCCGACGCGGCTGTTGGCGGCCTGGGCGTCCGGCTGCCGCAGCATCCGCAGCCCCAGCGTGAGCAGCACGAGCGGCAGTACGAGCGCGACGCGGCCGATCGTCCCCGCGACGACGGCGTGGACGACGTCCCCGACCGGGCCGGCCAGGCCCCACCACTCGCGCGCGGCGACCACGACGGCGAGCGCGATCAGCGTGAACCCGACGCCGTCGCGGCGGTGCGCCGGGTCGAGGTCGCGGGCGCCGTGACCGATCCGGCGAGCCGTGCCCCCGACCAGGTGCGCGAGGCCCATCCAGGCGCCGCGCAGGGCGCGCAGCGGCAGGGGCAGCCCGTGTCGCTCGCGCGCAGGTGCCTTGCCCCTGCCCCCGCGGGTGGCGCCCCGAGCACCCGTGGCGCGGGCCGACGTCCGACCGGGCGCACCGCCGCGGGTGCTGCCGGTGCGGGGGGTGGGCGCGGGCGTGCGGGTGGCCATGGTGGCCACCGTACCGCCGCAGCCCCTCTCGCACCCCGCGCCACACCCGTCCCACGCCTCCCACCCCAGCGCGGGGCAGTTCGGTACGGCGGCGGCGCCGTCCCGCCGGGCCGGTCAGAGCCGGGGCGGCGGGCTCAGGCGCTGATGACCAGGGGGATGATCATCGGACGGCGGCGGATCTTGCCACCGACCCAGCCGCCGACGACGCGCCGGACGACCTGCTGCAGCTGGTACGGGTCGATCGACCCCTGCGCGGCGGGCTCGGCCAGTGCCTGCTCGATCTTGGGCCGGACGCTGTCGAACACCTCGTCGCCCTCGGCGAAGCCACGGGCGTGGATCTCGGGACCGGCCAGCACCTTGCCGGTGACCGAGTCGACGACGACGACGATGGAGATGAAACCCTCCTCGCCGAGCACCCGACGGTCCTTCAGGTCGGCGTCGGTGATCTCGCCGACGCTGCTGCCGTCGACGTAGACGTACCCGCACGGGACGGCGCCCACGACCTTGGCGATGCCGTCCACCAGGTCGACGACGACCCCGTCCTCGGCCATGACCACGCGCTCGCGCGGCACCCCGGTGCGGACGGCGATGTCGGCGTTGGCGACCAGGTGCCGCGTCTCGCCGTGGACCGGCATGACGTTCTTGGGCCGGACGATGTTGTAGCAGTACATGAGCTCGCCGCTGCTGGCGTGGCCCGAGACGTGCACCTTGGCGTTGCCCTGGTGCACGACCTTGGCGCCGAGCCGGGTCAGCCCGTTGATGACCCGGAACACGGCGTTCTCGTTGCCGGGGATCAGCGAGGACGCCAGGATCACGGTGTCGTCGCGGTTGATCCGGATCCGGTGGTCGTTGCCGGCCATCCGCGACAGGGCGGCCATCGGCTCACCCTGCGAGCCGGTGCACATCAGCACGACCTTGTTGTCGGGCAGGTCGCTGACCGCCTTGATGTCGATCAGGACGCCGGCGGGCACGTTCAGGTAGCCGAGCTCCTTCGCGATACCCATGTTGCGCACCATCGACCGACCGACCAGCGCCACTCGGCGCTTGTGCCGGTGCGCGGCGTCCAGCACCTGCTGCACCCGGTGCACGTGCGAGGCGAACGACGCGACGATGATGCGGCGGTCGGCGCCGGCGAAGACCTGGTCGAGCACCGGGCCGATCTCGCGCTCGGAGGTCGTGAAGCCGGGCACCTCGGCGTTGGTGGAGTCGACCATGAACAGGTCGACGCCCGCTTCACCGAGGCGTGCGAACGCGCGCAGGTCGGTGATCCGCCCGTCCAGCGGCAGCTGGTCCATCTTGAAGTCGCCGGTGTGCAGGACGGTGCCCGCCCGGGTGGTCACGGCGACGGCCAGCGCGTCGGGGATCGAGTGGTTGACGGCCACGAACTCGCACGAGAACGGACCCAGCTGCTCGGTCTGGCCCTCGCGGACACCGAGGGTCAGCGGGGTGATCCGGTGCTCCTTCAGCTTCGCCTCGATCAGCGCGAGGGTCAGCTGCGAGCCGATCAGCGGGATGTCGGCGCGCAGCCGCAGCAGGTAGGGCACCGCGCCGATGTGGTCCTCGTGCCCGTGGGTCAGGACGACGCCGACGACGTCGGCGAGCCGGTCCCGGATGTACTCGAAGTCGGGCAGGATCAGGTCGACGCCGGGCTGGTGGTCCTCGGGGAAGAGCACGCCGCAGTCGATGATCAGCAGCTTGCCGTCCTGCTCGAGCACGGCCATGTTGCGGCCGATCTCACCGAGCCCGCCGAGCGGGACGATCCGCATCGTTCCGGGGGCGAGAGCGGGCGGTGCGGTCAGCTCGGGGTGGGGGTGGCTCACGTGAGGGTCTCCAAGAGGGCGGCTTCGGCGAGGTCGGCGCGCAGCAGCGCGACCTCCTCGGGGGTTGCTTCGACCAGCGGCAGGCGCACGGCCCGCGAGGTCAGGACACCCTGCAGCTGCAGGGCGGCCTTGGCCATGATGGCTCCTTGCGTTCGGTTCATGATGCCGCGGACGGCGGGCAGCAGCTCGCGGTGGACGCGCTGGGCGGTCGCGAGGTCGCCCTCGAGCACGGCCTCGACCATGGTGGCGTACTGCCGACCGGCGACGTGCCCCACGACGCTGACCACACCGACCGCGCCGTGCGCGAGCCAGGCCAGGTTGAGCGAGTCGTCGCCGGAGTAGTACGCCAGGTCGGTGCGCGCCATCACCCACGACCCCTCGTACAGGTCGCCCTTCGCGTCCTTGACGGCGACGATCCGCGGGTGGGCGGCGACCCGCACCAGGGTCTCGGTCTGGATCGGGACGCCGGTGCGGCCGGGGATGTCGTACAGCATGACCGGCAGGTCGGTGGCGTCCGCGATGGCGGTGAAGTGCGCGGCCAGCCCCGCCTGCGGGGGCTTGCTGTAGTACGGCGTGACGACCAGCAGCGCGTCCGCGCCCAGCCCGGCAGCCGCACGGGCCCGGCCGATGCTGTGCGCGGTGTCGAACGTGCCGACCCCGGCCACGACGGTGGCGCGGTCGCCGACCGCCTCGACCACGGCCGCGAGCAGCTCGAGCTGCTCACCGTCGTCGGTGGTGGGCGACTCCCCCGTCGTGCCACTGACCACGAGTCCGTCGTGGCCGTGGTCGACCAGGTGGGCGGCCAGGGCCTGCGCCGCGTCCAGGTCGAGGTCGCCGTCCGCGTCGAACGGGGTGACCATCGCGGTGAGGACCCGCCCGAACGGGGCCGGCGAGAGGTCGCCGGAGACGGTCGTGGGCATGAGCCCAACCTACCGCCGACGCAGCCGGACGTCGGTCAGCCGGCCGCCGCTAGGGGCAGACCCGGCCGTTCGCGTCGAACGCCGCGTGGGTGAGCGGCATCAGCTCGGCCCAGCGGGGCTCCATCTGCTCGGCGACCATCTCGATCTCGCGCTGGGGGTAGGACGGGAAGGTCGAGTCGTCGCGCTGCGTCCGCAGCGACAGGAAGTTCATCAGCGCGCGCGCGTTCATGGTCACGTACATCGACGAGTACAGCGTCAGCGGCAGGACGATGCGGGCGACCTCGCGGGTGACGCCGGCGTCGAGCATCGTGCGGTAGGCGGCGTACGACGTGCGGCAGGCCGCCTGGGTCTGCTCAGTGACCAGTGCGTGCTGCTCGGGGGTGCCGGCGGTGAAGACGTAGTGCCCCGGCTTGCCCTCCTGCTGCAGCTTGCGGTCGGGGCCGGGGACGTAGAACACCGGGCGCATCTCGCGATAGCGACCGCTCTCTTCGTTGTAGGAGGCGATCCGGTGCCGCATGAACTCACGGAACACGAAGATCGGGGCCTGCACGTAGAACGTCATGGAGTTGTGCTCGAACGGGCTGCCGTGCCGGTCGCGCATCAGGTAGTTGATCAGCCCGGACGATCGCGAGGCGTCGGCACCGACGTCCTGCAGGCTGGCTTCGCCCTTCGTCGAGACGCGGGCGGCGAACAGCACGTCGGCGTCCGAGGCGCTGGCGCGCACCAGCTCGACGGTCATCTGCGAGCGGAACTCCAAGGCGTCATCCACGGCCCGAACTCTACCGACGCGTCACGCGAACGACGCGCACGCCGTCCGCCGAGGCCGTGAAACGCACGTCGGACAGGTCGGTGACGACCGCATCGGCGCACAGCTGGTCGGCGCGCGTGGTCGTGGTGACGGCGAGGGTCGCGGCACCGGCCAGCGACCCGGCCAGCAGGCCGCTCGGCGCGTCCTCGACCACCAGGCACCGGGCCGGGTCGACGCCGAGCAGCCGGGCTCCGAGCAGGTACGGCGCGGGGTCGGGCTTGCCGGTCGTGACGTCGTCCGCGGTGACCACGACGGTCGGGGCGGGCAGGCCGGTCGCCCCGATCCGGGCGTGGGCGAGCACCCGGGTGCACGAGGTGACGACGGCGCAGGCGCCGCCGGGCAGCGCCGCGAGTGCGTCGAGCGTGCCGGGCAGCACCAGGATGCCCTCGACGTCCGCCACCTCGATCTCGACGATGCGCTGCAGGGCCGCCTGCACCTGGTGCGGCGGCAGCACGCTCGCGACGATCTGCGCCGCCGGCACGCCGTGGTTGCCCTCGAGCGAGCGCGGGTCGACGTCGTACTCGTGCGCCCAGGTGACCCACGAGCGCAGCACCGCGGGGGTCGAGTCGATCAGGGTGCCGTCCAGGTCGAACAGGACGGCGTCGAAGGTGCGTCGCTCGAGAGCGGACAGGTCGTGCAGGTCGGGCGCGGTCGAGGTCACCGGGTCAGGGTAGGTGAGGCGCGCTCAGGCGTCGTAGGTCAGGCGCACGAGGTCGGTGACCGGGTGGGACTGGCAGGCGAGCACGATGCCGCGGGAGACCTCGTCCGGCTCGAGCGCGTAGTTGTGCCGCATCGTCACCTCGCCCTCGACCACCCGCGCCCGACAGGTGCCGCAGACGCCGCCGGTGCACGCGAACGGCGCGTCCGGGCGCACCCGCAGGGTCGCCGCGAGCACCGACTCCTCGCGGGTGGCCATCGCCACCTCGCTGGTGCGCCCGTCGAGGGTCACCAGCACCGTGGCGGCACGGGTGTCGGCGGCGACCTGCGCGGGGGTGCGCACCGGGGCGACGTCCTCGACGTGGAACAGCTCGAGGTGCACCCGCTCGGGTCGCACTCCGCGCTGCGCCAGCAGGTCGCGGGCGCCGGTGACCATCGCCGCCGGGCCGCAGACGTACCAGCCGGCGACCTCGTCCAGGTCGGCACCGACGAAGGCGTCGAGCAACCGGGCCAGCCGCGGCGGGTCGAGCCGCCCGCTGACCAGCTCGGCCTGACCCTCGCGCGAGAGCACGTGCACCAGCTGCAGTCGCGCGCCGTACCGGTCCTTCAGGTCGGCGAGCTGCTCGAGGAACATCACCGTCGTCGCGCGCTGGTTGCCGTACAGCAGGGTCACTGTGGCGGCCGGGTCGGCCTGCAGGGTGGTGGCGACGACCGAGACGTCCGGCGTGATGCCGCTGCCCGCCGCGACCGCCACGACGTGGCCGGACGCCGGGCCGCCGGCGTGCGCGCCGAACTGGCCCTGCGGCGTCATCACCTCGACGACCGTCCCGACCCGCAGCTGCTCGTGCACCCAGGTCGAGAACGCCCCGCCGGGTAGCCGCTTGACCGCGATGCGCAGCCGACCGTCGGCGTAGGCCGAGACGGGGGCGCAGATCGAGTACGACCGGCGCAGCTGGGCGCCGCCCACCTCGGCGCGCAGCGTGAGGTGCTGCCCAGCCGTGTAGACGTACTCGTCACGCAGCTGCGCGGGCACCGCGAGCGTGACCACGACCGCCTCGTCGGTGAGGGGGTCGACGCCGTCGACGACCAGCGGATGGAACCGCGCGCGGCGCACCGGCGCCACCGGGGTCACGGCCGTCACAACGGGCGCACGTGGTCGAACGGCTCGCCGCACGAGCGGCAGCGCCACAGCGCGGTGCACGCGCTGGCGCCGAACCGCGAGACCTCCTCGGTGCCGCTCGACCCGCAGCGTGGGCACGAGGGCACGTGACGACCCAGCGTCACCGAGACGGACCCCTGGTGCGGCGGCGCGATCCCGTTGTCGCGCAGGGCCTTCAGCCCGCGTTCGGTGATCCAGTCGGTGGTCCACGCCGGCGCGAGAACGGTGCGCACCTCAGCCGCCAGGCCCAAGCCGGTGACGGCCTCGACCACGTGGCGGGCGATGACTTCCGTTGCAGGACAACCGGAGTACGTCGGGGTCAACGTCACCAGCACGGTGTCGCCGTGCCACTGCACGTCACGGACGACACCCAGGTCGCCGAGCGTCACGAAGGGCAGCTCGGGGTCGGGCACGTCGGCGACCACCCGGCGCACGTCGTCCAGCGTGGCGGTGGTCATGGTCACCACGACGCCCCGGGGTGGCTGCGCGCCAGGTGCTGCATGACGGCGAGCATCGGGCCCATCGACTCGCTGTGCACCCCCGCGCGACCCCCTCGGGCGTGCCAGGTGGGCGTCACCGGCGTGAGCGTCGCCTGCAGCAGCACTGCGGTCACCACCGACTGGACCCCCGCGCGCAGCGATGACGGCAGCACGGCGAGCCCGGCGTCGGCCAGGTCGGTGACGAGCTCGTCGTCGGTGAACAGCTCGTCGACGTACGGCGCCACCGCGGCGACCGCGTCCTGCGCCCGCCGGTGGCTCTCGGCGGTGCCGTCTCCGAGGCGCAGCACCCACTGGGTGGCGTGGTCGAGGTGGTAGGCGACCTCCTTGACGGCCTTGGCCGCCACACCGCCCAGCGTGGGGTCGGGGTGGTCGGTCAGTGCGGCGTACAGCGCGTGCTGGTAGGCCGCGAACCACAGCAGCCGCACCGTCACGTCGGCGAAGTCGCCGCGCGGCTGCTCGACGAGGTGGACGTTGGTGAACGCGCGCTCGTCGCGCCAGTAGGCGAGGTCGTCCTCGGTGGCAGCAGGGCCGTCACCGGCGGCGAGCTCGCCGGAGCGGGTCAGCAGCGCCCGGGCCTGGCCGAGCAGGTCCAGGCCGATGTTGGCCAGCGCCACGTCCTCCTCGATCTGCGGGGCGTAGGTGACCCACTCTCCGAACCGGTGCGACATCACCAGGGCGTCGTCACCGAGCCGCAGGCAGTAGGTGGCCAGAGACAGGTCGGTGCGCGTGATCACAGGTACTGCACGTCCTCGGGCACCTCGTAGAACGTGGGGTGGCGGTAGACCTTGTCGCCCGCGGGGTCGAAGAACGCCTCGCGCTCGTCCGGTGAGGACGCGGTGATCGCGGCGGCGGGCACGACCCACAGCGACACGCCCTCCTGCCGACGGGTGAACACGTCGCGCGCGTTGCGCAGCGCCATCGCGGCGTCCGGCGCGTGCAGCGACCCGACGTGCTGATGGGACAGGCCGCGCGAGGCCCGCACGAACACCTCCCACAGCGGCTCGCTCACGCTGCGGGCTCCTGCACGCGTTGCTTGGCTGCGTACGCCGCAGCCGCCTCGCGCACCCACGCGCCGTCCTCGTGGGCGGCCCGCCGGTGCGCCACGCGGGTCGCGTTGCACGGGCCGTCGCCGCGCAGCACCCGTTCGAACTCCGACCAGTCGATCTCGCCGAACCGCCAGTGCCCGGACTCCTCGTCCAGCGCCAGGTCGGCGTCCGGCAGGGTCAGGCCGATGCGCTGGGCCTGCGGCACGGTGATGTCGACGAAGCGCTGACGCAGCTCGTCGTTGCTGAACCGCTTGATCCCCCACGCCATCGACTGCGCGCTGTGGGTGCTCTCGTCGTCCGGCGGGCCGAACATCATCAGCGCCGGCCACCACCAGCGGTCGACGGCGTCCTGGGCCATGGCCCGCTGGGCGTCGGTGCCGCGGGCGAGGGTCCACAGGATCTCGAAGCCCTGGCGCTGGTGGAAGGACTCCTCCTTGCACACCCGGATCACCGCGCGGGCGTACGGCCCGTACGAGCAGCGGCACAGCGGCACCTGATTCATGATGGCGGCCCCGTCGACCAGCCAGCCGATCGCACCCATGTCGGCCCAGGTCAGCGTGGGGTAGTTGAAGATGGAGGAGTACCGCTGGCGGCCCTCGTGCAGCTGGTCGAGCAGGTCGTCGCGGCTGACGCCCAGGGTCTCGGCGGCGGAGTAGAGGTAGAGCCCGTGGCCGGCCTCGTCCTGCACCTTGGCCATCAGGATCGCCTTGCGGCGCAGGCTCGGTGCCCGCGAGATCCAGGCACCCTCGGGCTGCATGCCGATGATCTCCGAGTGCGCGTGCTGGGCGATCTGGCGCACCAGTGACCGCCGATAGGCCTCGGGCATGACGTCGCGCGGCTCGATCCGCTGGTCGGCGGCGATCAGGGCCTCGAACTGGGTGAGGTCGACGGCGACGTCGGTGTGCGGACCGCGGTGCGTCGTGGCGGCGGCCGCCTCGACCGCACCCGTCTCGGCGGCGTTCAGCACGACGTCCCGGCCCGGCAGCTGCTGGCTCATGCCCCCATGGTCGCGCCGTGTGACACCTCAGCGCAAGGGCGACGCCCAAGTGTCACACCTGCGAGGATCGTGCAGTGAGCACCCCCACCCCGGACACCGGCGTCCGCCGAGCCCGCCCCGACGACGCCCCGGCCGTCGGCGCCGTGCACGCCGCGAGCTGGTTGGCCGACTACACCGAGCTGCTGCCGCGCCGGGCCGCCTCGGTCGACGCGGCCGCGCTGGCCGCCTCGTGGCAGCAGGCCATCACGGCGCCGCCGACCGCCATGCACCGCGTGATGGTGGCGCCCGCCGGCGCGGACGTGGTCGGGTTCGTGGCCTTCGGCCCCAGCGCGGACGGCGACGCCGACCTGGCCGCGGACGCCGAGGTCGTGGCGCTGCTGGTCGACCCCGGTGCGCAGCGACGCGGGCACGGGTCGCGGCTGCTCAACGCCACCGTCGACACCCTGCGGGAGCAGGGCGCCACCCGCGTGCGGATGTGGGTGCCCGAGGTCGACCAGCCCCGGCTGGCGTTCGTGCAGGGCGCCGGGTTCGCCCCGGACGGCGCGGCTCGGGTCCTGGACGCGGCCGGCGACGGCACGACGACGGTGCGCGAGGTGCGGTTGTCGGCCGCCATCACCCCCGAGCGGTGAGCAGCCCCGCGGTGCCGGCGTCCGCGCGCCTGGTGGGTGTCGACCTCGCCCGCGCGGTGGCTCTGCTGGGGATGATGAGCGTCCACGTCCTGCCCGAGCTGGACGCCGCCGAGGCGGTCACCCCCGCCTACCTCGTCTTCGCGGGCCGGGCCGCGGCGCTGTTCGCGGTGCTGGCCGGCACCGGGCTCGCGCTGATGACCGGGGGCGCGCGACCACGGTTGCGGCCGGCCCGCGCCGTCGCGGCGTCCGTGCTCACGCGGGCTGCGGTCGTGGCGCTGGTGGGGCTGCTGCTCGGCCAGCTCTCGCCGCCGGTGGCGGTGATCCTCACCAACTACGGCCTGCTCTTCGCGCTCGCCCTGCCGGCCCTGTGGCTGCGGGCCCGCACCCTGGCCGTGCTGGCCGCGGTCTGGGTCGTGGGCGCACCACTCGTCTCGCACCTGGCGCGCAGCAGCCTGCCGCCCGGGCCGGGTGAGCAGCCCTCGCTGTCGCTGCTCGCCCACCCGGTCGTGCTGGCGCGCGCCCTGACCCTCACCGGCTACTACCCGGCTCTGCAGTGGATCGCGTACCTGCTCGTCGGTGTCGCGGTGGGCCGGCTGGCGCTGGGCCGGGCCCGCACAGCAGCCTGGCTGCTGGGCGGTGGTGTGACCCTGGCCGTCCTCACCCGCCTGACCAGCGACGTCCTGCTGCGGCAGGGTCTGGCCGCCCTGCGAGCGGCCGGTCCCGCCGACCTGGTGCCCGGCGGGCCCACCGGCGAGGCGGTGGCCCGGCTGCAGCTGCA
>JACMOY010000126.1 GCA_014377795.1 Actinomycetota bacterium
GCCGCCGAGCTGTACGGGCCCGAGTACGTGCCGGACAAGCCGCGGGTCTACACCAGCAAGTCCAAGAACGCGCAGGAGGCGCACGAGGCCGTCCGCCCCGCGGGTGACAGGTTCCGCACGCCGGCGCAGGTCTCGGGCCAGCTGCGCGGCGACGAGTTCCGCCTCTACGAGCTGATCTGGAAGCGCACCGTCGCGAGCCAGATGGCTGATGCCCGCGGCTCGACGGCGTCCGTGCGGCTCGCGGCGACGGCGTCCGACGCCCGGGTGGCCGAGTTCTCGGCCAGCGGCACCGTCATCACGTTCCGCGGGTTCCTCGCCGCGTACGAGGAGGGCCGCGACGAGGAGCGGGTGTCCTCGGACGCCGAGCGCGACGCGGAGCGCCGGCTGCCGGCGATGACCGTCGGCGACCTGCTGGACGTGCGTGACCTCGACGTCGCCGGCCACGAGACCAGCCCGCCGCCACGGTTCACCGAGGCGAGCCTGGTGAAGGCCCTGGAGGAGCGCGGTATCGGCCGACCCTCGACGTACGCCTCGACGATCTCGACCATCGTCGACCGCGGGTACGTCGGTATGCGCGGCAACGCGCTGGTGCCCTCGTGGCTCGCGTTCGCGGTGACCCGGCTGCTCGAGGAGCACTTCCCGCGGCTGGTCGACTACGACTTCACCGCCGCGATGGAGAGTGACCTCGACAAGATCGCCGGCGGGGACGCCGACCGCTCACAGTGGTTGCAGCGCTTCTACTTCGGCGACGCCGACGGCGCCGACGGGCTCAAGGGCCTCGCCGACGACCTCGACGACATCGACGCCCGCGACATCAGCACCGTCCCGCTCGGCGACGGCGTGGTGCTGCGGGTGGGCAAGTACGGCCCCTACGTCGAGCAGATCGGCCCGGACGGCGAGCCTCAGCGCGCCACCGTCCCCGACGACCTGGCCCCCGACGAGCTCACGGTGGAGAAGGCCCGCGAGCTGCTGACGATGTCGGGCGACGACGGGCGCGAGCTCGGCACCGACCCGGCCACCGGACGCACCCTGATCGTCAAGGCCGGCCGCTACGGCCCCTACGTCACCGAGGTGATCGAGGACCCCAAGGACACCGGCGGCTCCGACGAGCCGGACGCCGGCACCGCCGTCGCTGCGCCCACGCCGCCGGCCCCCTCGGCCGCCCCCAAGGCCCGGGCCGCCAAGAAGACCGCCAAGAAGGCGGCGGCAGTCAAGCCGCGCACCGCCAGCCTGTTCAAGGACATGACGCCCGAGTCGGTGACTCTGGCGGATGCGCTGCTTCTGCTGTCACTGCCGCGCCTGGTCGGCGTCGACCCCACGTCCGGCGACGAGATCACTGCGCAGAACGGCCGGTACGGCCCCTACCTGCGCAAGGGCACCGACTCGCGCACCATCGCCTCCGAGGCGCTGATCTTCGACATCGACCTGGACCAGGCGCTGGCCATCTACGCCGAGCCCAAGCTCGGGCGCGGCCGGGCCACGACCCCGCCGCTGCGTGAGCTGGGTGTCGACCCCGTCTCGGGCGGGCCGGTCGTGGTCAAGGACGGCCGCTTCGGCGCCTACGTCACCGACGGCGAGGTCAACGCGACGTTGCGCAAGGACGACGAGGTCGAGGCCATCACCCTCGAGCGCGCCGCCGAGCTGCTGGCCGACAAGCGGGCCCGCGGGCCGGTGAAGAAGAAGCGCACGGTCAAGAAGACCACCGCGAAGAAGACCGCGGCCAAGAAGACGGCGGCCAAGCGGACGACCGCGCCGGCGTCCTGAGGTCGCGACCACGGCCCGCTGTCGGTTCCCTCCCGTAGGCTGCCGACGTGGCCGAGAGCAGCATGACCGCAGGCTCGGTGCCGGTGCCGGACGAGCACGTGGCGCCCGACCACGACGTGCGCGCCGTGCTGGCGATCACCCCGTTCCGGCGGCTGTGGTTGGCCCTGGGCCTGTCGAGCTTCGGTGACTGGCTGGGCCTGCTGGCGACGACGTCGCTCGCGGGTTCGCTGGCCACCGGCACCTCCGGCAAGCTGCTCGC
>JACMOY010000127.1 GCA_014377795.1 Actinomycetota bacterium
CGGCGGACCGTCACGGTCGTCGGGACGCCGACCGCGGCCGCCCGCGCGGTCAGGTGCCTCGTGCCGGTGGCAGAGCCGGTGCGGGTCACTGTGCCCCGGGGCACGCTGGGGGTGCTCGGCGACGGGGTGCGCGTCGGGGACGGCGCCGACTGGGACTGGTTTCGCACCGACGTCCGACCGGTCCCCGCGGCGGACGAGGAACGGGTGGTGACGGTCGCCGACGATGGCGCCGTCCGCACCCTGCTGGCGGCTGCCAGCCCCCGGCACAGCGCTGTCCCCGGCGACGACGAGATTCGTCGCTGGGTGGGTGTGCAGGCGGACGACGGCACGCTGCTGGCCTGCGCGGCGCACACCGAGGCGGTGCCCGGCGTCCCCCACCTGGCCTCGATCGCCACCCACCCCAGCGCTCGCGGCCAAGGACTGGGCGCGCTGGTCACCGGAGCCCTGACCCGGCGGCTGCTCGACGAGGGGTTCCCGGCCGGGACGCTCGGGATGTACGCCGACAACGACGTGGCCCGGCGGATGTACCTGCGCCTGGGCTACCGGTGCGACCACGAGTGGTCCAGCCGGGCGATCGTCCTGCACTGACGCCGACCAGCGGGCGCGTCGCCGATGCAGACCCCGTCGGCTCAGTCTCGGGCCGGCTCGCCGACCGACCTGGACGACGGTCCAGCCCAGGCTGCACGTCACCTCGCGGCGGGGGCCGTCGCCCAGCTCGGGGATCACCACCTCGAACCGGCGCGGCAGCGGCGCCAGTCCGGCAGCGCCAGTGCCGGCGGGGCCGTGACCAGCGGGATCATCAGGGGCAGCCCGAAGCCCACCAGGATGTTCTGGCTGCCGTGCGGGAAGCCCACCACGAGGTACACCAGCGAGCACAGCAGCACCGACGACAGCGACCCGAAGACGCTCACCAGGGCGATCGTCGCGCGGGCGCCGTAGCGCCGCCGCGAGCTTTGCAGCGCCGACTCGACCTGCGTGACGTCCGACATGGGCCCATGATCGGCCACGCCGGCGGTCGCGACTAGGAGTTCTCCGACATCGGCGACGCCGGTGCCGGGACGTCGACCCCTGCCTCCTTGCGCTGGACCGCGGTGATCGGCGCCGGCGCGCTGGTGAGCGGGTCGAACCCCCCACCGGACTTCGGGAACGCGATGACGTCGCGGATGCTGTCGGTGCCGGCGAGCAGGGCGCAGATGCGATCCATGCCGACGGCGATGCCACCGTGCGGGGGGGCGCCGAACGCGAAGGCGTCGAGCAGGAAGCCGAACTTCTCCTGCGCCTCGGCCTCGGTGAGGCCCATGACCGCGAAGACCCGCTTCTGCACGTCGTCGCGGTGGATCCGGATCGAACCACCGCCGAGCTCGTTGCCGTTGCAGACGATGTCGTACGCGTAGGCCAGGGCGCTGCCGGGGTCGGTGTCGAAGGTGTCGGCGAACTCGGGCTTGGGGCCGGTGAACGCGTGGTGCACCGCGGTCCACGCGCCCGCGCCGACCGACACGTCACCGCTGGCGACGGCGTCCGAGCTGGGCTCGAACATGGGGGCGTCGACCACCCAGGTGAAGGCGAAGACCGACTCGTCGATCAGCCCGCAGCGGTGGCCGATCTCGACCCGCGCGGCGCCGAGCAGCGCGCGGCTGGTCTTGGCCGGTCCGGCTGCGAAGAAGATGCAGTCGCCGGGTCGTGCACCGACGTGCGCGGCGACGGTGGCCTGCTCGGCGGCGCTGATGTTCTTCGCGACCGGCCCGGTCAGCTCGCCGTCGTCCTTCACCAGCAGGTAGGCCAACCCCCTGGCGCCGCGCTGCTTGGCCCCCTCCTGCCAGGCGTCCAGCTGCCTACGCGGCTGCGCTGCCCCACCGGGCATGACGACCGCACCGACGTACTCTGCCTGGAAGACGCGGAACGGGGTGCCGGCGAAGAACTCCGTGCACTCGACGAGCTCGTTGCCCATCCGCAGGTCAGGCTTGTCAGAGCCGAAGCGCCGCATGGCCTCGGCGTACGTCATCCGTGGGATGGGCCGCGCGATCTCGACGTCGATCAGCCGCCACATCGCTGCGAGCACGTCCTCCATCAGCTCGATGACGTCGTCCTGGTCGACGAAGCTCATCTCGATGTCGAGCTGGGTGAACTCGGGTTGGCGGTCGGCGCGGAAGTCCTCGTCCCGGTAGCACCGGGCGATCTGGTAGTAGCGCTCCATGCCGGCGACCATGAGCAGCTGCTTGAACAGCTGCGGCGACTGCGGCAGGGCGTACCAGCTGCCGGGCTGCAGACGTGCGGGCACCAGGAAGTCGCGAGCCCCCTCGGGCGTCGAGCGGGTCAGGGTGGGGGTCCCGATCTCGACGAACGCGCGACGGTGCAGCACCTCACGCGCGGCGCGGTTGACCTCGCTGCGCAGCCGGATGGCCGCGGCGGGCCCGGGACGGCGTAGGTCGAGGTAACGATGCTTGAGGCGGGCCTCCTCGCCGACGTCCACCCGCTCGTCGATCTGGAACGGCAACGGCGCCGACTCGCTGAGCACCTCGACGTCCGTGGCCACCAGCTCGACCGCACCGGTGGGCAGGGCGGGGTTCTCGTTGCCCGCCGGGCGGATGCCGACCTCGCCGGTGACCCGCAGGCAGAACTCGTTGCGCAGCCCGTGTGCGACGGCCTCGTCCCGCACGACCACCTGCGCCACGCCCGACGCGTCGCGCAGGTCCAGGAAGGCCACTCCCCCGTGGTCACGGCGTTTGGCGACCCAGCCGGTGAGTGTGACGGACTGACCGGCGTGGTCGGCACGCAGCGTGCCGGCCTCGTGCGTGCGGAGCACGGGGATCCTCTCGAACAGCGACGGGGTGAATTCCCGATCCTACGGCGGCCCCGCCACCCCGTTTCCGCTCCCCCATTTCCGCACTTGCCTCACTAACTGCCGCTCGCCTCGCAGGGGCGGCGTCAGTTAGTGACGCAAGTGGGGCTACCAGGGGTGCAGCAAGGGCGGCTAGGAGTGGTGGTGGGCGTGGGGCCTACCAGGGGTGCAGCAAGAGGGGCTACCAGCGGTCGTGGACGTGGGGGCGGGCCTGGGTGTCGTAGATCTCGCGCAGGGCGTCCAGGGTCGCGGCGGGCAGCGGGTCGGCTGACCCGGCCGCTGCGTTGGCGCGGGCCTGCTCGGGGTTGCGCGCCCCGGGGATCACGGTGCTGACACCCGGCTGGTCGAGGATCCAGCGCAGCGCCAGCTGGGCGGTCGTCAGGCCGGCCGGTGCGATGGCGGCGACGTCGCGCGCGGCCGCCAGCCCGACGTCGTACGGGACGCCGGCGAACGTCTCGCCGACGTCGAACGCCTCACCGGACCGGTTGTAGCTGCGGTGGTCGTCGGCGGCGAAGGTGGTGGACTCGTCGTACGTGCCGGTGAGCAGCCCGCTGGCCAGGGGCACCCGGGCGATGATCGCGACGCCCGCCTCGGCCGCAGCGGGCAGCACCTGCTCGATCGGCTTGCGGCGGAACGCGTTCAGGATGATCTGCACGCTGGCCACGTTCGGCCGGGCGATCGCCGTCAACGCCTCGGCGCAGGTCTCGACCGACACGCCGTAGGCGTTCATCCGGCCCTCGGCGACCATCTCGTCAAGGACCTCGAAGACGGCGTCGTCGCCGTAGACGGACGTCGGGGGGCAGTGCAGCTGCACCAGGTCCACGGTGTCGACGCCCAGGTTCTCGCGGCTGCGGTCGTTCCACGCCCGGAATGCGTCTGCGGTGTAGCCGGCGGCCTCGTGCGGGTCGGCCCGGCGGCCCATCTTGGTGCCAACGGTCAGGCCGGGGCGCTCGGTGAGCAACCGGCCGACCAGCCGCTCGCTGCGCCCGTCGCCGTACACGTCCGCCGTGTCGAGGAACGTGACCCCGGCGTCGGCGGCCGCGCGAAGGGTGGCCAGCGCGTCGTCCTCGCTGACCGTCCCCCAGTCCGCCCCGAGCTGCCAGCAGCCCAGCCCGATGACCCCGACCGTTCGTCCCGTTCGTCCCAGCTGGCGCGTCTGCATGCGCCGAACCTAGCGCCGCCGCCGCGGGGCGCGCGCCGACGTCAGAGCAGGCTGAGCTGCTCGGACGCCGGCCTCGGGCCCAGCGCGGACACGGGCTCGCGCGTCGGCAGGCTTCCGGCGGGGAAGCTGCCCTCGACGTCCGCTGGTGCACGCAGGCCGGCGTCGGTGCGCGTGCCGAAGCCGTGCCGGTCGAGCAGCGGGGTGACGCGGACGGTGAGCCAGTCGCGGTAGTCGGCGCCGACGTACGCTCCGCGCCGGTACAGGTCGCGGTAGCGGGGCACCTGCGCCGGCTGCTCGCGCTCGAGCCAGGCGAGGAACCACTCGCGGGCGCCCGGGCGCAGGTGCAGCGGCAGCACGGTGACACCCGTGGCGCCCTCCTGCGCGAGCGAGCCCAGGGCCCGGTCGAGGTGCTCGACCGAGTCGGTCAGCCCGGGCAGCACGGGGGCCAGGAAGACCCCGCACGGCAGCCCGGCGTCGCGCACCGCGCGGATCAGGTCGAGCCGGGCCCGCACCGAGGGCGTGCCGGGCTCGAGGCTGCGCTGCAGGGCGTCGTCGTGCACGGCGAGCGAGACGCCGACCCCGACCGGCACCCGGCAGGCAGCCTCGCTCAGCTGGCCGAGGTCGCGGCGCAGGACGGTGCCCTTGGTCAGCACCGAGAACGGCGTACCCGAGTCGGCAAGCGCGGTGATGACCCCGGGCATCAGCCGGTAGCGGCCCTCGGCGCGCTGGTAGGGGTCGGTGTTGGTGCCCAGGGCCACGTGCTCGCGCCGCCATGACGCGCGGCCGAGCCCGCGGCGCAGCACCTCGACGGCGTTGGTCTTGACGACGACCTCACGGTCGAAGTCGGCACCGGCGTCCAGGTCGAGGTAGGTGTGGGTGGCCCGCGCGAAGCAGTAGGTGCACGCGTGCGAGCAGCCGCGGAAGGTGTTGATCGTCCAGCCGAACGGCATGCCGGACGAGGCGGGCACGGCGTTGAGCAGGCTCTTGGCCAGCACCTCGTGGAAGCGCATGCCGGCGAACTCCGGCGTCGTCACCGACCGCAGCAGCCCGGGGATGCGGCCCGGTGACTGCAGCCCCGGCAGCGCGAACTCGGCCGTCGCGTCGACGGACTGCCCCGACCACCTCATGCCCACAGTCGAACACGTGTTCGACCGCCAGGTCAAGACCTGGTTCCTCCCCGGGGTGGGTGGGTCAGGGGGTGGCGACGGCAGCGAGCAGGTGGACGACCACCTGGTCGAGCGGGACGGCGACCTGGTCGCCGGTGCCGAGGTCCTTGACCTGCGCGGCGCCGGTCAGCAGGTCGCGCTCACCCAGGACGACGGCGAACCGCGCGCCCGAGCGGTCGGCCGCCTTCATGGCGCCCTTCATGCCCCGGCTGCCGTAGGCGAGGTCGCACCGCAACCCGGCCCGGCGCGCGGCGCCGAGCAGCCGCACCAGGGTCGACTTCGCCTGGTCGCCGAGCGGCACCCCGAAGACGTCGACCCGGGACCCGGGCGCCAGGTCGATGCCCTCGGCCTCGCAGGCGAGCAGGCTGCGGTCGACGCCCATGCCGTACCCGACACCGGGTGCCGCCGGGCCACCGATCGCCTCGACCAGACCGTTGTAGCGCCCGCCGCCGCCGAAGGAGGACTGCGCCCCGAGCTGGTGATGGACGAGCTCGAACGTGGTGCGGGTGTAGTAGTCCAGGCCGCGCACCAGCCGCTTGTCGATGGTGAACGGCACGGCGAGGTCGGTGAGCATCGACTGCACGGCGGTGAAGTGGTCGGCGCACTCGGCGCACAGGTGGTCCGGCGGCAACGGTGCGTCGGCGAGCTGGGCCTGCACCTGTTCCCGCTTGTCGTCCAGCACCCGCAACGGGTTGATCAGCGCGCGGGCGCGGGTGGCGTCGTCCAGAACGAGGCCGTCCAGGAAGGTGACGAGCAGCGCGCGGTACGCCGGACGGCACGCGTCGCAGCCCAGCGACGTCAGCCGCAGCTCGTAGTCGCGCAACCCCAGGGCCCGCACCCCGTCGTCCGCGATGCTGATGACCTCGGCGTCAAGGGCGGGGTCATCGACGCCCACGGCCTCGATGCCGACCTGCACGTGCTGGCGGTAGCGCCCCGACTGCGGCTGCTCGTAGCGGAAGTTGGGGCCGGTGTACCAGAGCTTGACCGGCAGCTGGCCGGACAGCAGGTTGTGCTCGACCACGGCCCGGATGACGCCGGCGGTGCCCTCGGGCCGCAACGTCAGCGAGCGCCCGCCGCGGTCCTCGAAGGTGTACATCTCCTTGCTGACGACGTCGGTGCTCTCACCGACCCCGCGGCGGAACAGCGCGGTGTCCTCGAACATCGGGGTCGAGACGTATCCGTAGCCCGCGCGCCGGGCGGCGTCGGCGTAGGTGTCGACGACGTGCGCGAACGCCTCGGACCGCGGGGGCAGCAGGTCGTAGGTGCCCTTCGGGGCCTGCAGGCGCGGGGACCTCTCGGGGGGGTCGTTCGTCATCGGGGCAGGTCCTGCAGGAACGGGTTGGTGACGCGCTCGCGACCGATGGTCGTGGCGGCACCGTGACCGGGGAGCACCAGGGTGTCGTCGGTGCGGCCGAGCACCTGATGGGCGAGGGTGCGCAGCATGGCGCCGTGGTCGCCGCCCGGCAGGTCGGTGCGGCCGATGCTGCCCTCGAACAGGACGTCGCCGCTGAACAGGGTGCGGGTGGCCGCTTCGCGGGTGCCCTCGGGCACACCGGCCAGCTCGAACATGACCGATCCCTGCGTGTGGCCGGGGGCGTGGACGACGTCGAGCCGCAGGCCCGCGAGGTCCAGCGTCGCGGCGTCGGCGAGGTCGACGACGTCGTCCGGCTCGGTCCACGTGGCCGCCTTGCCGAACTGCTGCTCGAGCATGGCGAGCATCTGCGGCGCGAACTCGGCCAGCGGGTCGCGCAGCCGGTAGCGGTCGTCGCCGTGCAGGTACGCGGCGACCCCGTGGGCGCCGCAGACGGGTGTGACCGAGTAGGTGTGGTCGAGGTGGCCGTGGGTCAGCAGGACCGCAGCGGGCTTGAACCGGTGCTCGCGCAGCACCTGCGCGAGCTGGTCGAGGATCTCGATGCCCGGGTCGACGATGACGCACTCCTGCCCCGGGCCGGTGGCCACGACGTAGCAGTTGGTGCCGAAGGCGGCGCTGGGAAAGCCGATGACCTGCACCCGGCGAGACTATCGGCCCGTGACCGAGTCGTGACCGCTCCCGACACCCGACGCAGCCCGACGTCCGGCCCCGCTCCCTACACTGACGAGCCGACGACCCGAGCAGCGAGGAGCCACGGCGTGACCAAGGAACGTGATCGCGCCCGCGCCAAGCGCCGCTACGCCAAGCGCGAGCTGTCCGCGGCCGCCCGAGCGGCCCGCCGTCGGCGCAACCAGGCGATCATCGGGACCGTCGTCACCGTCCTCGTCGTCGTGGGCGGGGTGCTCGCCCTGACCCGGATGGTCGGCACCTCGGTGCCGGTGTCCGCTGCGTCCACACCCAGCGCCACGACGTCAGCGGGCGCCCCGAACCCCTGCCCGGCACCGACGTCCGCGCCGGTGGCCACGGCGAAGAGCTACGCGAAGGCCCCGGCCAAGACGCTGGCGCAGGGCAAGGTCTGGGACGCGAAGGTCACGACCAGCTGCGGCACGATCGGGCTGGAGCTGTACGGCGACAAGGCACCTCAGACCGTGTCGTCGTTCATCTTCCTGTCCCGCAACGGTTTCTACGCCGGATCACCGTGCCATCGACTGACATCGAGCCCGGCGCTCAAGGTGCTGCAGTGCGGCGACCCCACCGGGTCGGGCAACGGCGGGCCCGGCTACGGGTACGGCGTCGAGAACGTGCCCGCCGACGGTGCGTTCCCGGCCGGCACGCTGGCGATGGCTCGCGGCAGTGCGACCAACAGCAACGGCAGCCAGTTCTTCGTCACCTACGGCGCCACCACGCTGCCCTCGGCCGGCGGCGGGTACTCGATCTTCGGCAAGGTCACCCAGGGCATGGACGTCCTCACCAAGGTCGCCGCGGGCGGCACCACCAACGGTCAGTCGGACGGTGCCCCCGCCCGAGCCATCAGCATCGAGAGCATCACGGTGACCCCACGATGAGCGAGCAGCAGCCCGAGAGCCCGACCCCCGTCGAGCCGGACGTGACGCAAGAACCCGCCGCGACGCCGGAACCCGTTGCGGCAGAGCCCGAGCAGGCGCCTGAGCCCGAGCCGAAGCCTGTGCCCCGGCCGAGCCCGGCGATGATCCCCCGGCGGCCGGCGGCCGCCCCGAGCATGCCCGTCCTGCCAACCCCCAGCGCCGACGCCCTGGCGTTCGGCCGCGTCGACGACGAGGGCACCGTCTTCGTCCGCACCGCCGACGGCGAGCGCGCGGTCGGCTCCTACCCCGGCGCGAGCGCCGACGAAGCCCTCGCGTACTTCGCGCGCAAGTACGACGAGATCGTCGGGCAGGTGGCGCTGTTCGAGCAGCGGCTGACCGTGGCCGACGTCCCGGTGAGCGAGGTCGACTCGACGCTGGCCAAGCTGCGCACCGCCAGCACCGACCCGGACGCCGTCGGCGACCTCGAGGCGCTCACCGCCCGCGTGGCCGCGCTGACGCCGATCGCAACCGCTCGCAAGGCCGAGGCGGACGCCGCCCGCAACCGCGC
>JACMOY010000128.1 GCA_014377795.1 Actinomycetota bacterium
ACCACGCGGTCACCCCGAACGACGCCTACGGCGGCACCTACCGGCTGTTCGCCCAGGTGGCCGGCCCGTGGGGCCTCGCGCACTCGCCCGCGGACCTCGGTGACCTGGACGCCGTCCGCTCGGCCGTGCGGCCGGGTGAGACGAAGGTGCTGTGGGCCGAGACGCCGACCAACCCGCTGCTCGGCGTCGCCGACATCGCCGGCCTGGCCGAGATCGCCCACGCCGCGGGCGCGGTCCTGGTGGTCGACAACACGTTCGCGACGCCGTACCTGCAGAACCCGCTGTCGCTGGGCGCCGACGTCGTCGTGCACTCGACCACCAAGTACTGCGGCGGGCACTCCGACGTGGTGGGTGGTGCGCTGGTCACCTCGACGTCCCCGGGCGTGACGGCGTACGACGACCTCGACGAGCGGATCGGCTTCCACCAGAACGCGATGGGCGCTGTCGCCGGCCCGATGGACGCCTGGCTGGTGCTGCGCGGGCTGCGCACCCTGTCGGTGCGGATGGACCGCCACTGCGACAACGCCGAGCGGGTGGTCGCCTTCCTCGAGCAGCACCCGCGGGTGGGCAGCGTGCTGTACCCGGGCCTCGCCGGGCACCCGGGTCACACCGTTGCGGCACAGCAGATGCGACGGTTCGGCGGCATGATCAGCTTCCGCCTGCGCGGTGGTGTCGAGGAGGCGCTCGGGGTCTGCAAGCGCGCCGAGGTCTTCACCCTCGGCGAGTCGCTCGGTGGTGTCGAGTCGCTGATCGAGCACCCCGGCCGGATGACCCACGCCAGCGTCGCCGGCTCGCTGCTCGAGGTGCCGGACGACCTGGTGCGGCTGTCGGTGGGCATCGAGGACGTCGAGGACCTGCTGGGCGACCTCGAGCAGGCCCTGTCGTAGACCCCTGTGGCACGGGTCCTCTGCGTCGACTTCGGGTCGACGTTCACCAAGGCGGTGCTGGTCGACACCGACGACGGAACCGTCGTCGCGTCGGGCTCGCACCGGACGACGATCGCGACCGACGTCCTGGACGGGTACGCATCGATCCGTGAAACGTTCGCGACAGAACGCATCGACGAGGTGCTCGCCTGCAGCAGCGCGGGCGGCGGGTTGCGGCTGGCGGTGGTGGGCTACGAGCGCGAGGTCACGGCCGAGGCGGGCCACCGGGTCGGGCTGTCGGCCGGCGCCAAGGTCGTGCACGTCACCGCCGGGGCGCTGAGCGCCGGTGACGTGCGGGTCTTGTGCGCGACCCGCCCGGACGTCGTCCTGCTCGTGGGCGGCACCGACGGTGGCAACTCAGAAGTGCTGCAGCACAACGCCCGCAGGCTTGCGACCGGTCGGGTACCGGCACCGGTCGTCGTCGCGGGCAACGTGGACGGTCGTCAGGCAGCCGTACACGAGCTCGTCTCCCGCGGACGCCGGGCCCTGGTGGCCGCGAACGTCCTGCCCCGCATCGGCGTCCTGGACCCCGAGCCGGCTCGGGCGGCGATCCGCGAGGTGTTCATCCGGCACGTGATCGGCGGCAAGGGCCTGTCGCAGCGGCCCGAGTTTGCTCGGCTGGTGCGCGCCGCGACCCCTGACGCGGTGCTCACCGGCGTCGGGGTCCTCGCGGACGGCGCTCCCGGCGTCCCGGGCCTCGGTGACGTCCTCGTGGTCGACGTGGGTGGCGCGACGACCGACGTCTACTCGGTCGTCACCCCCTCGGGCGAGGACGCGACGCTGCGCAAGGAGGTCGTGCAGACGATGTGGCGGGCGCGCACCGTCGAGGGCGACCTCGGCATGCGCTGGAACGCCGTGGGGGTCGTCGACGCGGCCGCCGCCGAGCACCTGGCGACCACCCTTGGGCTGCGGGCGTACGCCGAGCGCGTGGCGCACGACCCGGGGTTCGTGCCCGCCGATCCCGCCGATGACGCCGAGCTCGCGCGGCTGGCCGTGACGGTGGCCCTGCGCCGGCACGGGCGGCCGGGCTCGCCGTCGGCAGCGCCTCGGGCGCTGCGCGACGTCAGCACCGTGGTGGGGTCGGGAGGTGTGCTGCGGCACAACGACTCCGGGGTTCGTCGAGCGGTGCTCGCGCCCGCGGTCACCGACCACGGGGGTGGCTGGCGGGTGCCGCGGACGGCCTCGCTGGCCGTCGACGCCGGCTACCTGCTGTTCGCCGCCGGCCTGCTCGCCGAGCACGAGCCCCGGGCGGCCGCGGTGCTGGTCACGTCCGGGCTGGTCGACCTCGCCCCTGTGGACGACGCCGGCGGCGCGGCCGGCTGGTCCGGCATCCTGGTCCGGCGGCGTGGGGCCGACCGGCCAGGAGGCCCTCTCGTGCAGTCCCCACCCGCCGTCCCACCCGAGTCCGCCGCGCTGCTGGCGTGGTCGGCCCGGCTCAGCGACTGCGCCGGCACGGCCCGGGCCCAGGCCGGGCTGCTGCGCGACCGGGTCGACGAGCGCGGCCTCGCCGGCCCCGCCGGCGACGCGCTCGCCACGATGGGCGCCTCGGTCGCGGACACGCTGGTGGTGCTCGCAGCGCGCTGCCAGGTGGCCGCCGGGGCGCCCGCCCAGCAGGCCCACCTGGCGGCTGGGGCTGGCCGATGAGGGCGCGCGTCGACGTCGGTCAGCTGGCCACGCTCGCCGGCACCGTCGGGGTCATCGAGCGGCGGGTCGACACCGAGACGGCAGCAGTGGCCGGGGCCCTCGCGGTCATCACCCGCACCGGCTCGGGCGCGTCGTCCCGCGCGACCGCCGCCGTGAGCCTCGCGGCCGCCGCCCGGCTCGAGGCGCTGGCCCAGCTGGCGGCGCTGCGCACCGTCGTGGCGCTCGCCGCGGACGTCTACGCGGGGGTCGAGGCGCGGGTCGCCGCGCTGGTGGGCGTGCGCCCTGCACCACCACGCCTGCGCCGTCTGCTCGCCGCGGCGCAGGTCGACGGCCTCGAGGCGCTGCTCGTGGCGGCGCCGGCCCCGGGGGCCACCGGGGCCGCCCGGGCGACGGCCGCGGCCGGGGTGGGCGGGGCCCCTGTCC
>JACMOY010000129.1 GCA_014377795.1 Actinomycetota bacterium
CCGATCCCGGCGATCCAGGCGAACAGGCCCTCGGTCACCGGCCCCAGGTTGCCGAGCGAGGCGCCGCCGGCCTTGCTGTCCTGCTGGGACTTGGTGATGTAGGCGATGACGTCCTGCTTGTTCTCGGGGCTGATGTTGGCGGCGGTGAACACCGGCATCGCCTGGGGGCCGCTGAGCATGGCCTCGTAGATGCGCGAGTTGCTGATGTCGGCGATCGCCGGGGCGTACTTGCCCCGGGTCAGGGCGCCGCCGGCGCCCGCATAGTTGTGGCACATCGCGCAGTTCACCCGGAAGATGGCGCCGCCCTTGGCCGCGTCACCGCCGCCCGAGGTGAACTCGGCGCCGGGGACGGCCGGGCCGGGTGCCAGCGAGGCGACGTACGCCGCGAGCTGGCTGATCTCGGCGGGGCTGTAGCGGACCGGGCCCTGAGGGGCCTGCGGCCCGGGCGCGGCGAGCGGCATCCGGCCGGTGCCGACCTGGAAGTCGACCGAGGCCGCGCCGACACCGATCAGGCTCGGGCCGGCGATGCCCGCGAACTTGGTCGTGGCCGACCCCTGCGCGAGCAGGCCATGGCAGGTCGCGCAGTTGGCCAGGAACAGCTTCCTGCCGGCCGCGACGTCGTCACCGCTGGCGGTCGCGGCGGCTGCCGGCTTGGGAGCCAGTGCTGCGTAGAGCGCGCCGGTGGCCATGAGACCGAGAGCGATCAGCACCACCAGAGCGAGCGGGTGGCGCCGGCGTGCGGCGAGTGCGGTCACGAGCGGTTCCTCGTCTCGGTTGGTGTTCTGAGCCTAGGTCGGGCGCTGCGGGCGACTGTCGTGGTGCAACGCTTCACCGGCCTCACTGCAGCAGGTAGATGGTGGCGAACAGCGCGATCCACACGACGTCGACGAAGTGCCAGTAGTACGAGGTCACGACGGCTCCGGTGGCCTCGGCGTGCCCAAACCGGCGGGTCGCGAACGAGCGGCCGATGATCAGCAGGAAGGCGATCAACCCGCCCGTGACGTGGATGCCGTGGAACCCGGTGGTGAGATAGAACACCGACCCGTACGCGTCGGTGTTGATCTTCAGCCCCTCCTTGACCAGGCTCGCGTACTCGAAGACCTGGCCCGAGACGAAGATGGCACCGAACACGTAGGTGAGCGTGTACCACTCGCGCATGCCCCACAGGCGGAACTGCAGGAGCGAGCCCGTGCGCCCCGGCTGGAACTGCTCGGCCTTCCAGACGCCGAGCTGGCACCAGACCGAGCTGACCACCAGCACGAGCGTGTTGGCGGTGCTGAACGGCACGTTGAGCTTCTCGGGACCGCTGACCCACTGCTCGGGGACGACCGATCGCAGCGTGGAGTACATGGCGAACAGCCCGGCGAAGAACATCAGCTCGCTCGACAGCCACACGATCGTGCCGACCGAGGCCATGTTGGGGCGGGCGACCGGTGCGTGCGCAGCGGAGGACTGGACAGCGGATGCGGTGGCCACGTCGCCATTATTGCCCTAAGGCCGGCTTCGGCGGCGGGCGACCCCCCGGCCCGGCGAGCCGTCCGGCCGAGCGGGCGTGCCCGATACGATCGGGGACGGCACGAGCGGCCCCAGGTCCACCCGACGCACCCGTGAGGACATCCCGATGAGCGCGACGCAGTCCGGCGACGACGCCCGGGTCCTGATGGTGCTGGTCTACAGCCATGACGTCACGACCCGCGACACCGTGCGGATGGCAGTGGGCCGGCGTCCGGCCAGTGACGTGCCGCGCGTGCAGTGGCTGGAGTGCGCCACCGCCGCCGCCGTCATCACCGCCCTGGACGCCGGGGGGATCGACCTGGTCATCCTGGACGGCGAGGCCTCGCCGGTGGGTGGGCTGGGCCTGTGTCGCCAGCTCAAGAGCGAGATCTTCCAGTGCCCGCCGGTGCTGGTGCTGCTCGGCCGGCCGCAGGACTCCTGGCTGGCCGCGTGGTCGCTGGCGGACAACGCCGTGCTGCACCCGCTCGACCCGGCCGCCGTCGCGCAGGCCGTCGCCGAGCTGGCTCGCAGCGTCATGGTGTGACCGAGGTGCCCGAGGCACTGCCGACCTGGCCCGGTCTGCTGCACCGCCTGCTGGCGCGCGAGCCGCTGCGCGCGACCGAGACGGCGTGGGCGATGGACCGCATCATGAGCGGCGACAGCACACCGGTGCAGGTCGCCGGCTTCGTCGTCGGGCTGCGGGCCAAGGGCGAGACGGTCGAGGAGCTGACCGGTCTGGTCGAGGCGATGCTGGCCCACGCGGTGCGCATCGAGGTGCCGGGCCCGACGGTCGACGTCGTCGGCACCGGCGGTGACCGCGCCAACACCGTGAACATCTCGACCATGGCGGCGCTGGTGGTGGCCGGGGCCGGCCTGCGCGTGGTCAAGCACGGCAACCGGGCGGCGTCCAGCGCGTGCGGCTCGGCCGACGTCCTCGAAGAGCTGGGCGTGCGCCTGGACCTGTCGCCCGAGCAGGTGGCGGACGTCGCCCGCACCGCGGGGATCACCTTCTGCTTCGCCCAGGCGTTCCACCCCGCGATGCGCCACACCGCGCAGGCGCGTCGCGAGCTCGGGGTGCCGACCGTCTTCAACTTCCTGGGGCCGTTGACCAACCCGGCTCAGCCGGGTGCCGCCGCGATCGGCGTCGCCGACCTGCGGATGGCCCCGCTGATCGCCGGGGTGCTGGCCTCGCGCGGCACCAGCGCGCTGGTCTTCCGCGGCGAGGACGGTCTGGACGAGCTCACCACCAGCGGCCCCTCGCAGGTGTGGAGCGTGCGCGGTGGCACCGTCACCGCGCATCGGCTGGACCCCGCCGCGCTGGGGGTGGCCGCCTCACCGGTCTCGGCGCTGCTCGGCGGCGACGCCGCGTTCAACGCCCGCATCGTGCGCGAGGTGCTCGCCGGGGCCATAGGCCCGGTGCGGGGCGCCGTCCTGCTCAACGCCGCCGCAGCGCTGGTCGCCGCCGACGCGGTGCCGGACGACGAGCTCGAGGTGGCGATGACCGGCGCCCTGGCGCTGGCCGCCGCGTCCGTCGACTCCGGCAGCGCTGCGGCCGCCCTCGACCGCTGGGTCGCCGCCACCGCCTGACCCACGACCGCCTGACCCGCGTCCGTCCAGGTGCGCGGTCAGCCGTCGAAGCCGAGCGAGAACGTCGCCTCGAGGTCGTGCTTGCTATAGGCCCGGAACGCGATGTGGGTCTGCGTGCCGCGGATGCCGTCGACCTTGTTGAGCCGGTCGGCGATGACGACGGCGAGGTCGTCGTGCTCGCGCACCCGCACCATGGCGATCAGGTCGACGTCGCCGGTCACCGAGTAGACCTCGCTGACCCCGTCCAGGTCGGCGATCGCCGCGGCCACCTCGGGGATGCGGTCGACCTCGGCCTGGACGAGCACGATCGCGGTGATCATGGCGATGAGACTAACCGGCGACGGCGCTGGGGCGGTGCACCAGACCTGGCCCGGTGGGCTCGTCGAACGGTGCGACCGAGTGGAACCCCCCGGCCAGCGGCTCGAGCCGGGCCCGCTCGCCACCCGCCCCGTGCACCGGTGAGGTCCAGACCCCGGTGACCGCGACCAGCCGCACGCCGTCGGACTCGAGCCAACCGAGCACCTTCTCGGTCTCGGCGGGCAGCGCGGCCGGCAGCGGCAGCACGGGCGGCTCGACCACCTCGGCGCTGGCCCGCAGCGCGTCGACGTACGGCCAGGGGTCGGCGCCGAGCGGGCTCACCGTCGTCCCGGCCAGGCGCCCGTGGCGCACGAGCACGACCTCCCACCCGCCGGCCGGACGTCGGCGGGCGGCGACGACCTCGGAGCACCCGGCGATCGCAGCCAGCCGCTGCACCCGGGACGCGGCGCGCACCAGGGCCAGCAACCGGTCGCGCACGACCGTGGCCTGCTCGAACCGCTCGGCGTCGGACAGCGCCTGGATGCGGGCGTGCAGGGTGTCGACCGCGGCGCGGCAGTCGCCGGTCATGCTCGCGCGAGCCTGCGCGACGACCTCGTCGTACAGCGGGGCCGCGAGCGGCCCCTGCGTGCAGGGCGCGTTGCAGCGGCCCATCTCGGCCAGCGCGCACGCCCCGCCGCCGCCGCGACGGCTGAGCGGGCGGGTGCACTGACGCAGCGCGAACGCGTCGTGCAGCGCCTCGATGGCCAGCTCGGCGCCGCGGCGGGTGCCGAACGGGCCGAGGTAGGTGGCCCCGTCGTCGCGCACGGCGTGCACCAGGGACAGCCGCGGGAACGCCTCGACGGTGAGCTTGACCCACGCGGCCCGCTCGGGGAAGCGCGAGCGGCGGTTGTACCGGGGCTTGTGCTCGGCGATCAGCCGCAGCTCGCGAACCGACGCCTCGAGCGTGGTCTGGCAGACCACCGGCACGACCCGCTCGGCCAGGGCGACCATCTCGGCCATCCGGGTGCGGTGCTCGCTGGCGGTGAAGTAGGTGCGCACCCGGGTGGCGATGTCGACGGACGTGCCGACGTACAGCACGTGGTCGCGGGCGTCCCGGAACAGGTAGACCCCCGGCGCGTGCGGCAGCCCCTCGGCGAGGTGGCGCTTGCGGCGCTGGGCGGTGGACACCCGCGAGCTGAACGTCGAGAGCTCTTCGAGGGAGTGGACGCCGACCGAGCCGACCCGCTCGAGCAGCGCGTGCAGCACGTCGACGGTGGCGCGCGCGTCGGTCAGGGCCCGGTGGTCGGGGGTGGTGGGTGACCCGAACAGCCGGGCGAGCGTGCTGAGCTTGCGGTTGGGGGCCTCGTCGCGGGTGACGACCTGACGGGCCAGGTGGGCGGTGTCGACCACCTGGAAGCCCGGCCAGTCGTGCCCGGTCTCGGCAGCCGCGGCCCGCAGGAAGCCGATGTCGAAGGGAGCGTTGTGGGCGACCAGGACCGACCCGCGGGCGAACTCCAGGAAGGCCGGCAGCGCGGTCTGGATGCGGGGTGCGGTGCGCACCATCGAGTCGGTGATGCCGGTGAGCACCGCGATGAACGCCGGGATCGGCGCCCCGGGGTTGACCAGCGTCTGCAGCTCGCCCAGCACCTGGCCGGCGCGCACCTTGACCGCGCCGATCTCGGTGATGGCGGCGCTGGCCGGCGACCCGCCGGTGGTCTCCAGGTCGACGACGACGAACGTCACGTCACCCAGCGGGGTGCCGAGCTCGTCGAGCGTTCCCTGGACCGATCTCACGCGCCGAACGTTAGGACGGCCCACCGACAGCGAGCGGCAGGCGCGCCCTGGCTACCCTGCGCAGGTGGCGGATCCGGTGCTCGGGGCGACCGCGCGCCGGCGTGTCCTGGACGTCGCCGCGACGGTGCTCGGTGCCCTGCCCGAGGGTGAGGTGCCGACGTCGTTGGCCCGGGTGCGCCAGTTCGCGCCCGGACGTCGGGCTGTGGCCGGTGCCGGGCCGCTGGCCGCCGCGCTCGAGCGCGACGCGGCGTTCAGGTCGCGGGTCGCCGCAGCCCTGCGCGAGTCCGAGCCCGAGCTCGTCCCGCCCGTCACCGAGGGCAGCGTGCCGGCGACCGCCGACCCGGACGACGTCGCCGTCGTGGCGTTCCTGGTGCGACCGCAGGGCTGGGAGCAGATC
>JACMOY010000130.1 GCA_014377795.1 Actinomycetota bacterium
GCACCTGCACGTCACCGTCGACCTGGCCACCCTGGACGATGCCCCCGGAGCCCTCCCGGCCCGGGCCGCCTCCGGCGCGTCGCTACCGGTCAGCCTGGTCCGGTCATGGGCCTGCGACAGCGCCCTGACCCGCTACGTCCTGAGCCTGGGCCGGAAGGTCCTCGAGACCTCTCACACCGCTCGGACCCTGACGGGGACCGAACGACGCGCCAAGCATCTCGAGACCGGTGGCCTGTGCCAAGCCGCCGGCTGCCGCCGCGGACCCGGCGACCGGCTGATCCCGCACCACGCCACCCCCTGGGCCCGCAGCCGGCGCACCAGCCTCGGCGACACCGTCCTGTTCTGCGAGCAGACCCACCACCAGCTCCACCACGGCGCGACCATCCGACTCAAGGACGGCCGCTGGCTCGACCGGGACGGCTGGACCGATCGACCACCCGGATGACGCGCACGCCCGAGCAAGCAGTCGACACGGGGTGCGGCCCCGCTGCGCCGTACGTCCCACGACCGGGTTCGCGAGGCAGCGACGTCAGTTCGTCACCCTCGCTACGCCGGACCCAGGGCTGGGAGCTGCGGGGCCAAGGGCGTCGGCAGCGTCGGCGGCCTCGACCTCCTCGCGAGGGATGCCGAGCAGGAACAGCACCGCGTCCAGGAAGGGCGCGGACAGGGCGGCGTCGGCGGCCTCGCGGACCACGGCCTTGGCGTTGAAGGCGATGCCCAGGCCGGCGGCGGCCAGCATGTCGAGGTCGTTCGCACCGTCACCGATCGCGACGGTCTGCGCCATGGTCACGCCTTCGAGGGCCGCGAACTCGCGCAGGGCCTCGGCCTTGCGGGCCCGGTCGACCACCGGGCCCACCACCCGGCCTGTCAGCCGGCCGCCGGCGACCTCGAGGGTGTTGGCCAGGCTGTGGTCCAGCCCCAGGTCTGCCACCAGGTCGTCGGTGACGGCCGTGAACCCGCCGCTGACGACGCCGACGGCGTACCCGAGTCGCTTGAGGGTCCGCACCAGCGTGCGAGCACCGGGGGTGAGCCGGACCCGGCCGCGGACCGCGTCGACCGCGGTGACCGGCAGGCCCTCGAGCAGCGCGACCCGGGCGCGGAGCGAGGCCTCGAAGTCCAGCTCCCCGGCCATCGCCGCCTCGGTCACCCGCGCGACCTCGTCCAGGCACCCCGCCTCGGCCGCCAGCATCTCGATCACCTCGCCCTGCACCAGGGTCGAGTCGACGTCCATGACGACCAGTCGCCTGGCTCGGCGCCACAGCGTGGCGGCCTCGACAGCGATGTCGATGCGCTGGGCCACCGCCTCGGCCGCGAGCTCGGTCCGCAGCCGGTCCGTGTCGCCGCCCGAGACGAGCAGGTCGTACGACGCCAGCGGCGAGCTCGACAGTCGCAGGACACGCTCGATGTTGGCGCCGCAGGACGCGAGGCGGCGGGCGACCCCGGCGAACGCCGCCGGCCCGAGCGACGTGCCCAGCACGGTGACGTGGTGGCGGCCGGCGGCCGGCGGCTCCACCGCGTCGTCGAGCTCGGTGATGTCGAGGTCCACGTCGAGCCCGGCTGCCGCGGTCGTGAGCGCCTCGCGCAGCGCCCGCCCGTCGCCCGCGCCCGCGCTGCTGGTGCCGCTCCGGGCCCGCCCGTCGCCCTCGCCCTCGCTGCCGGCTCGACCGTTGCCCGCGCC
>JACMOY010000131.1 GCA_014377795.1 Actinomycetota bacterium
GACCCGGCCGCCGGCCGGCCCGGGCCGGCGGGGTGAGCCCGCAGCCGAGCGCCGGCGCGAGCGCATCGCCCTGGCCAGGTCGAGGGGGTCCAGCGGGTCGACGTCGACCTCGTGGCGGGGGGGGGCACCGACGCCGCCGTCGGCCTCGATGTCGTAGACGCCGGTGGCCGAGGACCCGATGGCGTCACCGCCGTCGCGAACGGACTGCAGCCGGGCGGACGCGAGCGGACCCTGCCCGGCGACGTCCTCCTCGCTGAGCCAGCGGGCCTCGTCGTCCGCGGCGACCACGCTCATCGCGGTCAGGTCCAGGTGCCACCGGGCCTGGCGCTCACGGCCGCCGGCGGCGAACGCGACGACGACGGTCCACGGGCCGGAGTCCGGGCGCCAGGCGTCCCAGCGGACGCGGTCGGGGTCGACCCCGCGGTCGGCGAGGCGCCGGGTCACCAGCGCGCCGAGTGCGATCGGCTCGGTGCCGCGGCGACGCACCCGGACGGTGCGGGCGAGGTCGGCGACGTGCTCGCGCTCGGCGAGCACCGGGCCCTCGTAGCGGCGCACCTTCTCGACGGTCCAGCCGGCCAGCGCCGCGACGTCCTCGGCGCTCGCGCCGGCGCGGATGCGGGCCTGCACGTCGCGGGGGCGAAGGCCGCCCTCGATCTCGATCTGCAGCTGACCCAGGTGGGCGCGGTCCCGCCGCACGGCGGCCCGCAGCGCCTCGTCGACAGTCAGGCTGAAACGCTGACCGTCGGCATCGGTCAGCAGCAGGTGCTCGCCGTCCTCGTGGACGCCGACCAGGCGCAGGTCGTGCATGCGGAGCTCCCTCACTGGGTTGACCACGCCGACTGTGCCACCTGCGGGCCCGATCCGGGCGCAGGCGCGCGCACCCGGGCCGTATCGTCGTCCAGCGTGCTGGTCCCCGACGTCCGCCTGCAGCTGGCCCTGGACCTGGTCGGTGTGTTCGTCTTCGCCCTCTCGGGTGGGCTGGTGGCGGTGCGCGCGGGCCTGGACCTGTTCGGCGTCCTCGTGCTGGCCGGGGTGGCGGGCCTGGGCGGGGGAGTGCTGCGCGACGTCCTGATCGGTGCGGTGCCCCCCGCGGGCCTCAGCGACTGGCGGCTGCTGCTCGCCGCGGGCCTGGGCGGGCTGGTGACCTTCGTGGCCCACCCGGGCCTGTCGCGGATCTCGGGGCTGGTGCGGGTCCTGGACGCCGCGGGTCTGGGCGCGTTCAGCGTCGGCGGCGCGCTGACCGCGCTCGCTGCGGGGGTGGCGCCCCTGACCGCGGTCATCGTCGGCACGCTGACGGCCATCGGCGGCGGCATGCTGCGCGACGTGCTGGTCGGCGCGGTGCCCGAGGTGCTGCGCCGCGAGCTGTACGCCGTGCCCGCCCTGCTGGGGTCCGCGACCGTCGTCGTCGCCAGCCGCACCGGCCACCTGAGCACCGCCGTGGCAGTGGCCGCTGCGGTGCTGGTGCTGGCCGTGCGGCTGCTCGCCGTCGCGCTCGACCCCAACGCGCCCAGGGCGCTGCGCCGCGTCGACCCCGAGGTCGGCGGCTGACCCGGTCGGTCCACCCTGGTGCGCGTCGCCCGCCCGGCACCGGGACACTTGCCTGGTGACCTCACTCGCGCCGTACGACACCCTGCTGCTGCTCTCGTTCGGTGGGCCGGAGAAGCCGGAGGACGTGATGCCGTTCCTGCGCAACGTGACTCGCGGCCGTGGCATCCCCGACGAGCGGCTCGAGGCGGTGGCCGAGCACTACCGGCACTTCGGCGGTCGCAGCCCCATCAACGACCAGAACCGGGCGTTGATCGAGGCGCTGACGGCTGAGCTGGCACGGCGCGGCGACGATCTGCCGCTGCTGTGGGGCAACCGCAACTGGGACCCGTTCGTCACCGACACCCTGCGCGAGGCGCACGCGAACGGGGCCCGCCGGGTGCTGGCCGTGCTGACCAGCGCGTACTCGTCCTACTCGAGCTGCCGGCAGTACCGCGAGGACCTCGCCGGGGCGCTCACCACGCTGGCCGCCGAGGGCATCGAGCTCGAGGTCGACAAGGTGCGGCACTACTACAACCACCCCGGTTTCGCCGATGCGAACGTCGCGGCCGCCGTCCAGGCGCTGCAGACGCTTCCCGGCGGCGCCCACCTGGTGTTCGTGACCCACTCGGTGCCCGACGCGATGGACGAGACCTCGGGCCCGGACGGGCACGCCTACACCCAGCAGCACCGTGACCTCGCCGCCGTGATCGCCGAGGCGGCCGGTCGCGAGGTGGGACGTGCGGTGCCGTGGTCGCTCGTCTACTGCTCGCGGTCGGGGCCGCCGAACCAGCCGTGGCTGGAGCCGGACGTCAACGACCACCTGCGAGCCCTGCACGCGGCCGGGGTGCCCGGCGCGGCGGTGGCCCCGATCGGCTTCATCAGCGACCACATGGAGGTCGTCTACGACCTGGACACCGAGGCGAAGGAGACGGCCGACGAGATCGGACTGCCGTTCGCCCGCGCGGCCACGGTGGGCACCCACCCGCTGTTCGTCGCCGGCCTGGTCGACCTGATGCACGAGCGCGCCGCCACGGCGCGCGACGAGGCGCCCGAACAGCCCCACGTCGGCTCGCGCGGACCCTCGCACTCGGTCTGCCCGGTGGGCTGCTGCCGCAACCTGCGCGCCGAGCGCCCGGCCGCATGCGGCGCCGACTGGTCACCCCCCGCCCCGTGAGCGCAGGCCGACCCTCACCTGCTTCCCTGCTCGACCTGGCGGTGCGCGCCGCCCGGGCCGGCGGCGACCTGATCCGCGACCAGCGGCCCGCCGACCTCGGGGTGGCTGAGACCAAGTCCAGCCCCACCGACGTCGTCACGGTGATGGACCAGGCCTGCGAGCGGCTGCTGCGCGACCTGCTGCTGGGTGAGCGACCCGACGACGCGATGCTCGGCGAGGAAGGTGGTGGCGTCCCCGGCACCAGCGGTCTGACCTGGGTCGTCGACCCGGTCGACGGCACCGTCAACTACCTCTACGGCATCCCGCAGTACGCCGTGAGCGTGGCCGTCGTGAGCGGCGACCCCACCGTCGACACCGGGCACGAGGTGCTCGCCGGGTGCGTCCACAACCCGGTCAGCGGCGAGACCTGGACGGCGACACCGGGCGGCGGTGCGTGGCTGGACGGGCGCCCGATCCGGTGCACGGACGTGGGCGACCTGTCGCAGGCCCTGCTGGCCACGGGGTTCGGCTACCAGGCCTCGCGGCGCACCCACCAGGCGGCCGTCGTGGCGGCGCTGCTGCCCCAGGTGCGCGACATCCGGCGGATGGGCAGCGGCGCCCTCGACCTGTGTCAGGTGGCGTGCGGACGCGTCGACGGCTACCTCGAGCGCGGGCTGCACCCCTGGGACCTGGCGGACGGTGGCCTGTTCGCGCCCCAGGGCGGGCCCCGGGGGGGCGGGGGCGGGGAGGGGGGGGGGGGGGGGGGGGCTGCGGGACGGAGGCGCCGCTCGGCTTGGACCCGGGGCAACAGAACAAGGCGGAGCTCCGATGGAC
>JACMOY010000132.1 GCA_014377795.1 Actinomycetota bacterium
CACCCCGGCCCGGACGGCGATGCAGCCCTCGACGAGCTGGGCCCAGCCGACGTCGGGTGAGAAGCCCTGCACCACCGCCGCCGGGTCGTCGTCACCCGAGGTGACCGGTGTCAGACCAACGGCGGGCAGCGCAGCCCGCAGGCCCTCGCCGCCCACCACCAGCACGCGGGACCCGACCGCCAGCCGGTCGGCGAGCACGGTGGCCGCGGCCTGGGCGCTGGTCACCACGTCGCCGGCGTCGGCAGCGACCCCGATCCGTGTCAGGTGCTCGGCCACCGCGTCCGGGGTGCGGGAGGCGTTGTTGGTGACGAAGGCGAGGCGGGCCCCTGCCGCAACGGCTGCGGCCAGGGCCGGGGCGGCCCGCGGGACGACCGCGTCGCCCACGTAGACGACCCCGTCCAGGTCGAGCAGCAGCACGTCGTGCTGCTCGTGCAGCGGGCGCTGGGACGTGGGCCAGCCCGGTCCGCGGGTCGAAGCCGGCAGGTCGGGGACGGGCAGGCTCACCGCGGGACGTCGCGGCCGGTGGCGGGGCCGGCCTCGCGTCGGGCACGCAGCGTGGCTCGGGCCTGCTTGAGGCGGTCGACGTACTCGGGTCGGTCGGGACGCATGGCGACCGCCATCGCCAGGTGCTCGGTGGCCAGCTCGAAGCGGTCCAGCCGGGTCAGCGCGAGCCCCAGGCCGAAGTGCCCGTAGTCCGAGGTCGGCACCAGGGTGAGCAGCCGGGTGAAGCAGGTCACCGCCCGCTCGAACCGTCCCGAGTCGTAGTGTGCCCGGGCCAGGGCCTCGCAGACGCTGCTGGACTCGGGCTCACGAGCAGCCGCGTGCTCGAGCAGCACGGCTGCTGCCCCGGCGTCGCCGCGCTCGAGCAGGTCCAGGCCACGCCGCAGCCACTCGAACGGTCCCCCGTCGGGCACGCCATCACCTGGTTGGTTCCATCCCGCCGCCTGCGAGCTCACGCCGCCAGCCCACCCTTCACCCGTCGGTTCGCCCCATCGGCGTCCACGCTACCCGCGGGTGAGCCGGCGCAGCGCGATCACCTCCACCTCGTAGCGGCTCGCCGGGCCTGCGGCACCGCGCCAGAACCGGCGGCGCAGGACGCCCTCGACCTCGACCACCGTGCCATCGGGCACGTTCAGCGCTCGTCGTCGCAGCTGCGCCGCCCACAGAGCGCAGTTGATGGTGTCGACCCCGGTCGCGGTCGCGCTGTCGGCGCGCGGGACCACCAGGCGGGCGGTGACCAGCAGGTCACCGCTGGGCAGCTCTCGCTCGACAGCGCCGGTGAGACGGCCGCGCAGTCGCACCTCGTTCAGCGGCTGCTCTGCCGCCAGTCGCGTCCCCGCCACCTGCCACTCCCTCCACCCGCGGACGGCCCCCTGTCGGCGGGCCTGGTCCAGGGTGCGACCGGGCGCAGCACGGTTCCAGGGGTCTGACCGGATCTGTGGACGGTGGGACGGGTGGGCGACCTGTGGACGGCGGGGTGTCACTGCTGCGGGGGGTCGTCCTCCCCGCCGTCGTCATCACCGTCGTCGACACCACTGCCGTCGTCATCGCTGTCATCGTCACCACTGCCGTCGTCATCATTGCCGTCGACACCACTGCCGTCGTCATCGCTGTCATCGTCGTCGTCGAGCAGGTCGACGATCTGCAGCCCGGTCAGCTGCGCCAACCGCTCGTCCGCGTCGGTGACCCCGTCGTGGTCGCTCTCGGCAGCCAGGGCGAACCAGCGCAGCGCCTCGTCCTCGCGGCCTGCGGCGAGCAGCGCCGCGGCGTAGCCGTAGCGCAGCCGCGGGGTGAAGGCATGCGTCTGCGTCGCGGTGAGCTCGGGCAGCTGCAGGGCCAGCACCGCAGCCTCCGGCTGACCGAGGTCACGGCGAGCACCGGACACGACCAGCGCCAGCTCGACCCGCTCGGCGGTCGCCAGCCCCTTCGCCTCGTCGGAGGCGGCCAGCTCCAGGGCGCGCTCGGGGCGTCCGAGGCCCCGCTCGGCGTCGGCCATCAGCGCCAACAGGTGCGAGGACCCGCTCATCCGCCGGGCGGCCCGCAGCTCGGACAGCGCCTCGGCCCACAGGCCCGCGTGGTAGGCGGCGACACCCACGGCCTCGCGCACCACAGCGATCCGCCCGGCACGCCGCTGAGCGGCCATCGCGTGGGCGTACGCCGTCTGTGGGTCGTCGGTGAGCAACCGCGCGATCATCACCAGATGGCGTCCGACCATCTCGGCGTTGGCCTTGGACAGCGACCGCAGCTCGGCGCGCACCGAGCGGTCCAGCTCGGCCCCGGTGACGTCGGGCGGAACGACCGGCTCGGCCGGCGCATCGCGCCGAGGACCCATCGGCCGCACGGTGCGCTGGTCGGCGATCCCGGACCCCGACCCCGCACGGGGGGCGCCGGCCCGGGTGGCCTTGCCCCCTCGCGCGTTGGTGGACGCCGGACGGCCACCGGACCGCGGTGGTGTGCTGGGCCTGCGGCGAGGCGGCTGGTCGGTCATCGGTGCAGCCTTCGCGTCATGGGAGCAGGGTAGGGCGGCTGGGGTTGGGTGGGGGTATAGCAGCAGCCGCGGCCCCCCGTGGGGGGTCGTGGCTGCTGTGAAAGGGTGGCCGGCGGC
>JACMOY010000133.1 GCA_014377795.1 Actinomycetota bacterium
CCGAACGAGTTGATGATCCCGTGCGCAGCGAGGATCAGCAGGTAGATCACCAGGATCTGACAGGGCTTGGCGGCAAAGGACTCCCACACGGTGATCTGCAGGAAGAAACCGATGATCGTGGCCAGCCCGAAGACGTTCGACGCCGTGACGGCCACCTGGCCGATCAGGTTGTACCAGCCCGTGGACCACGAGGCGATCGGGGCGTGGGCCGGCTTGGCCATCTTGGCCGCCCAGTAGTACAGCCCGCCGGCGGTGGGGTAGGCCGAGCAGACCTCGGCCATCGCGAGCCCGACCAGGGTCGACATCAGCCCCACGAACAGCCACCCGATGGTCGCGGTGCGTGGGCCGCCCGCGTTCATCGCCAGGTAGTAGGTGGTGATGCCGCCGGTCAGGATCGAGATGACCGTGAACGACACCGCGAAGTTCGAGAACCACCCCATCCCCCGGTCGAGCTCCTGGGCGTACCCCAGCTCGTGCAACCGACGCGAGTCCGCGTCGGCGCCGGGGCGCGGGTCGACGGGCTTGGAGATGCTCATGCGCGATCCCTCCGGGCATTCAATGGGCCAGTCCCAGACCATAGGGGCGACGCGCCGGCTGCACAACGGCCTAAACGGGACAAGATCCGACCAGCGCCTCGAACAGCCGTCGGTCGACGTCCTCCTCCGGGTGCCACTGGACGCCGAGGCAGAACGTCCCCCCGGGTCGCTCGAGCGCCTCGATGGTGCCGTCGTCGGCCCAGGCGCTCGCGACGAGGGCGTCGGCCAGGCGGCCCACCGCCTGGTGGTGGTGGCACCGCGCCCGGACGCTGGGCCCCACGAGGTCGTGCAGCCGCGAGCCCTGCGCCACCCGGACGTCCCGGTCGTGGAACGAGCCCGGCCCGGGGTCGTGCACGTCGGTGCCGACGACGTCCGGCAGGTGCTGCACCAGGTCGCCGCCGAGCACCACGTTCATCAGCTGCATGCCGCGGCAGACCGCGAGCACCGGCAGCGACCGGTCGAACGCAGCGGTCAGCAGCGCGGCCTCGTCGCCGTCCCGGTCAGGCCGCAGCGGCCCCAGCGACGGGTCGGGCGGTGCGCCGTACCTCGCCGGGTCGACGTCCGCACCGCCGGCCACCACGAGGCCGTCCAGCCGGGCCACCACGTCACCGGACGTCGCCCCCGTGGGCAGCAGCACCGGCTCACCCCCCGCGGAGCGCACCGCGTCGACGTAGCTCGCGGGCAGCAGCACCGCCGCGGAGTCCCAGGTGCCCCAACGGGCCTGCTCGCGGTAGGTGGTGATGCCGATCAGCGGCCGGGCCATCGCTCAGCCCTGAGCCGGCGTGCCCTCGAGCTGAGCCGCCTCGTCGTCCGCGAGACGCCGCTCGGCGGTCAGGTCGAGCCCGAGGCACAGCACCCGGTACAGGACGCCGGCCACCGGCAGGCCGACGAACAGCGAGAAGTCGGCGCCCCCGGCTGCGTTGGCAACCGGGCCCGCGTACAGGCCGGTGCTGAAGAACGGCACCATCGCGGTGAACCCGACGAGGTAGGACACGATGCCGCGCCATCCCCATCGTCCGTAAACACCCCTGGGGTTGAAGATCTCAGCAATCGCGTAGTGACCCCGACGCACCAGGAAGTAGTCGACCAGGTTGACCGCGGTCCACGGGATGAACAGGTAGAGCACGAGCAGCAGGAAGTTCTCGAAGCTGCCCAGGAACGAGGACGATGCGGTGATGGCGAACACCAGCGAGATGGCCGCCGTGACGGCGACGGTCACCACTCGGACTGTCAGGGTCGGGCGCACCTTCTTGAACGAGTCGATCGCGCTGATCAGGGTCAGCGATCCGCCGTACATGTTCAGCGCCGTCACCGAGATCAGACCCAGCACCGAGAAGATCAGGACGATCGCCCCGAAGCCGGAGAAGACGCGGTCACCGGCCGCGTTGATCGACGTGATCGTGTCGAAGCCGTCGCCGGCCCACGCGGCCAGTGCCGAGCCGATGCACATGATCCAGATCGCACCGAGGCCCGAGCCCCAGTAGGTCCACAGGAACGTCTTGCGCACGGTGACGCCGGGCGGCAGGTAGCGCGAGTAGTCCGAGACGTAGATGGCCCAGCTGATCTGGTAGCCGGCGACCACGGAGTACTGCAGCAGGAACGGCGCCAGCTTGAAGCCGCCGAGGTCGAAGGCGCCCGCAGGGTAGGGCAGCAGCAGCACCGCCACGGTGAGGACGCCGAAGAACAGCAGGAACCCGAAGGCGAGATACCGCTCCATCCGGTGGATGAAGTCGTAGCCCACGATCGCGGCGACCGCGGCCAGCACCGTCGCGACGACGATCCACAGCCGTGAGCTGCCGTGCACCGTGGTCTTGAGGGCGTCCCCGGACAGGATCGTGTTGAAGATGTTGAAACCCGCGTACTGCAGGTACGCGAACAGCCACACCAGCAGAGCGCCCATGTAGCCGAACTGCGGGCGGGACTGGATCATCTGCGGCAGCCCCAGCTGGGGGCCTTGCGCCGAGTGCGCCGCCATGAAGAAGGTGCCGGTGAGCACCCCGGCGACGATGGCGATGAGCGACCACACCAGGTTGCCGCCGCTGGTGACCCCGAGGACCCCGACGGCAAGCGTCGCAATCTGGGCGTTGCTCATGAACCACAGCGGGCCGAGGTGCCACAGCTTGCCGTGGCGCTCAGCCAGCGGCACGTAGTCGATGGAGCGCACCTCGATGCCGTTGATGCGCGCCGGGCTCTCGTCGATCGCCATGGTGTCCTCTCGCGGTCCGGTCCAGCCGCCACGTGCTCCACCTGGCAGCGAAACCGTACTGCCGCGCGGACCCTCGCGTCACCGACCGTCCGCTCACGCGCCGACGTCGGCCGCCAGCCGTCCGCCGAGCACCTCGAGCAGGGGTCCGGGGTCGTCGATGCAGACCCGCACGTCCGGCTCGACGTCGGTGAGGGAGTACACGGCCGACACCCCGGCGGCGGCAAGCTCACGCGCGTCGAGCGTGGACTGACCGCACACCGCGACGCAGCGCACCCCGGCCAGCCGTGCGGCCGCAGCGACGCCGGCCACGGCCTTGCCGTGCAACGTCTGCTGGTCCAGCGCGCCCTCACCCGTGACGACGAGGTCCGCGCCGACCGCCGCCTGCGCGAACCCGCCCAGCTCGAGGACGACGTCGATGCCCGGCCGCATCGTCGCGCGCAGCACGGTCAACGCCGCATACCCCACCCCGCCGGCGGCCCCGGCGCCGGGACGACTCGCCGCCGCCGGGGCGACCAGGTGCGACAGGTGCACGAGCGCAGCGTCCAGCGCGACGACGTCAGCTGGCGTCGCACCCTTCTGCGGCCCGTAGACGGCCGCGGCGCCGGTGGTCCCGGTCAGCGGGTTGTCGACGTCGGTCGCCAGAACGACCCGGACGTCGGCCAGCCGGCGGTCGAGGCCGCTGACGTCGACGCGGGCCAGGGACCCGAGGGCGATGCCGCCCAGCGGCAGGTCGGTGCCGTCGTCCGCGAGCAGCCGCACGCCCAGGGCCTGCAGCATCCCGGCCCCCCCGTCGGTGCTGGCCGAGCCGCCGACACCCAGGACGATCTCGTGGCATCCTGCGTCCAGCGCTGCACGGATCAGCTCGCCCACCCCGAAGCTGCTCGCGCGCAACGGGTCTGTGCGCCCACCCGGCAGCAGGGTGAGGCCGGCGACCGCCGCCAGCTCGATGACCGCTACGCCGTCCCGGACCCCGATGGCCGAACGCACCCGGGCCCGGGTGGGGCCGTGCGCCTCGACGTCGACGCGCCGAAAGCCCCTCGCGAAAGCGGCTTCCAGCGTGCCGTCGCCGCCGTCGGCGACAGGGACGGCGACCAGCTCGACGTCCGCAGCAGCCCGGCGGATACCCCTCGCGAGGTGCGTCCTCACCTGGGCGGCCGTCAACGTGCCCTTGAACTTGTCCGGCGCCAGCACGATGCGCACAGCTCACTCCCTCGGTCGGGAACCCAGCTGGGTCGAGAGGTTGCGCAGACCCCTGGACATGTCTCGCCCCAGCACCGACCTGATGAACAGCGGCATCGTGACGCCCAGGACACCGTCGGGCCGCGGCAGGTCGAGCTCGCGCAGCACCGTCGACCCCCCGCCCCGGGGTGCGACGACGAAGGTGGAGCGGTAGGTGCCGCTGGCGTCGACGCTCTCGAGCACGAGGCGCTCGGATGGTTCGAGCTCGAGCACGCGGACCTCGTTGCGGTGCTCGCTGCGGCCCGGCAGGTGGCCGTAGGAGGTGAAGGTCGAGCCGACGACCAACTCACCGGTGGGCGGCAGGTCGCCGACGCGAAAGGGCTTTGGCGACCACTGGGCGTGGCGGCTGACGTCGGCGACGTAGGCGAAGACCTGCTCGGGCGGGCGGTCCACGTAGACGACAGCTCGCGCGGTGACCCGCTGCTCCACGACGCCTCCCGCTGCTCGACCACCTGGACAGACCGTACGTCAGGGCCGTCATCGCCGAGCCGTCGTGGTCGGGGCACCGCCGACGAGCCGGTACAGTTGACCCAGTCGGCGCGCGCCGCTGTCAGTGCTGCATCGTCGCAGCACGCACCACAGCAGCGGCCCCCAGGCACTTCTTGATCTAGGCGCTCCGACATCCCGCCGGCCAGCAACCGCTGTCGCCCGGTGCCGAGGGTGCCCCTGGAGCACCCGGCATGTCGACGTCCGGCCGCCACCGTGGCCGCGCGTGGCCTGCCAGTGTCACGGAAACGAGTTCTTCCTTGTCTCAGCAGTCCCCCGAAACCTCCAGCACCAATGCCTTCGCCGACCTGGGCCTGCCGGCCGAGATCGTCCAGCGACTGGCCCGCGACGGCATCACCGAGCCGTTCCCGATCCAGACCGCGACCATCCCGGACGCGTTGTCCGGGCGCGACGTCCTCGGCCGCGGCCAGACCGGCTCGGGCAAGACCCTGGCGTTCGGGCTGCCCGTCCTGGCCCGGCTGGCCGGCCGCACCAGCGCCCCGCGCCGTCCGCGCGCCGTGGTGCTGGTCCCCACCCGCGAGCTGGCGATGCAGGTGCACGACGCGATCGAGCCCCTCGCCCACGTGCTCGGCGTCCGCGTGAAGCTGGTCGCCGGTGGCCTGCCGTACTACAAGCAGATCCAGGCGCTCGACCGCGGTGTCGACGTCCTGGTCGCCACCCCGGGCCGGCTCACCGACCTGGTCGACCGCGGCAACTGCATTCTCGACCAGGTCGAGGTCATGGTGCTCGATGAGGCAGACCACATGTGCGACATGGGTTTCATGCCCGCCGTGAGCGAGCTGCTCGACCACACGCCCAAGGGCGGCCAGCGGTTGCTGTTCTCAGCCACCCTCGACGGCGACGTCGACAAGCTCGTCCGCAAGTACCTGGCCAACCCGGTCACCCACTCGACCAGCGACGCGCGCGCCTCGGTGACGACCATGGAGCATCACGTGTGGCTGGTGAAGCCGGCCCACAAGGCCCCCGTCACCGCTGCGCTCGTCGCGCGCGAGGGACGCACGATCGTGTTCGTCCGCACCAAGCTCGGTGCCGACCGCGTCGCCGAGCAGCTGCGTGAGCAGGGCCTGCGCGCTGCCGCCCTGCACGGCGGCCTCGGCCAGGGTGCGCGCAACAAGACGCTCACCGCGTTCAAGGACGGCAAGGTGCCGGTGCTGGTCGCGACCGACGTCGCGGCCCGCGGCATCCACGTCGACGACGTCAGCCTCGTCGTCCAGGTCGACCCCCCGGCCGACCACAAGGACTACCTGCACCGCGCCGGGCGCACGGCCCGCGCCGGCGGCACCGGGGCGGTCATCACCCTGGCGCTGCCGCACCAGCGTCGCACCGTCGAGCGGCTGACGTCGCTGGCCGGTGTCGACGTCCGCGCCATCGCGGTGAGCCCGGACGACGCGAACGTGCTGTCGGTCTCGGGCGGCGCCGTGCCGAGCGGGGTCAAGGTCGAGGAGCGCGACCTGTTCCCGCCGTCGCGCGGCTCCAGCCGCACCGGCGGCCCGCGTCGCAGCGGTGGTTTCCGCGGTGAGGGTTCGGGACGTCGTGAGGGCGGCTACCGCGACGCGGCACCCCGCCGTGACGGTGGGCCCCGCAGCGACGCCGGCCGCCCGGCGTCCGCCCGTCCCGCCTCGGCGCGTCCGGGCAGCGAGCGCCGGCCCGCCCCGCGGCGCGACGTCCGCAGCTGACCTTTCCTCCCCCCGACCGGTCTCCAGCGCCCGAGACGGGCCGGATGTGCCCGGCCGGGGGGAGGAACGCGGGGTGGGGGAGGAACGCTCAGCGGGTGGTGTCGGCCGCGAGGCCGCGACTGCGCAGGATGCGCCGCTCGAGGGGGGCGAAGAAGAGCAGCTCGACCGCGATGCCGACCACGAGGATCAGCAGGATCGCGGCGATCACGACACTGGTGTCTGACAGCTGCCGCCCCTGGTCGAGCAGCGCGCCCAGGCCGAACCCGAGGCGGCCGCCGACGACGATCAGCTCGGCGGCCATCAGCGAACGCCACGAGAACGCCCAGCCCTGGCGCAGACCGGCGACGTAGCCCGGCATCGCGGCGGGCAGGATCACGTGCCGCACCATCTGCCACCGGCCGGCGCCCAGGACGGTGCCGACCCGACGGAACAGCGGCGGCACCTGGTCGACCCCGCTGAGCAGCCCGTTGATGATCGAGGGCACCGCGCCGAGCAGGATGACGAAGTACATGGTGGCGTCCGAGACCCCGAACCACAGGATCGCCGCCGGCACCCACGCCACCGACGGCAGCACCTGCAGACCCGTGATCAGCGGGCCGACGCTGGCCCGCAGCAGCCGCACCCGCGAGATCAGCACGGCCAGCGGGGTGGCGATCAGCACGGCCACGACGAAACCGATGACCCCGCGCTCGACGCTGGTGGCGATGGCGGTCAGCGCCGTGTGGTCGGCGAACAGCGACCGCAGCGTGGTCCACACGTCCTGCGGCGAGGCCAGGGTGTAGCTGGGCCGCACCCCCGACCACACGACCAGCTGCCACAGGGCGACCAGCACGAGGACCGCGAGCATCGGCGGCAGCACCGACCAGCGCAGCCGGTCCGACCAGGTGCGCGGGCCGAGCGTCCTGTCGGTCTGCAGCGCGTCCAGGCCCGACTCCAGATCGCGCGCGTCGTCGCGGGTGGTGGCCCCTGTCGTAGCGGCAGCGGTACCGATGCTGGTCTCAGGCGGCATGGCGGCGGATCTCCGTGCGCAGGTCGTTGGTGATCTCATCAGCCAGCGCTGCGACCTCGGGGGCACCGATCCGCCGCTGCCCGCTGGTGTCGACCCGCCACTCGCGGACGATGCGGCCCGGGCGCGACGACATCAGCAGCACGCGCTCGCCCAGGCGCACGGCCTCGCGCACATTGTGGGTCACGAAGACGATGGTGCGGCCGGTCTCGCGCCAGATCCGCTCGAGCTCGTCGTGCAGCAGGTCGCGGGTGATCGCGTCCAACGCGGCGAAGGGCTCGTCCATCAGCAGCACCGGACGCTCCTGGGCCAGCGAGCGCGCCAGCGCCACCCGCTGGCGCATGCCCCCTGACAGCTCGTGCACCCGCTTGTCGCCCGCCCCGCCCAGGCGCACCAGGTCGAGCAGCTCACCGGCCCGGGCCCGACGTCCGGACGCCGGCACGCCCCGCAGGCGCAGCGCCAGCTCGATGTTGGCGCCAGCGGTCAACCACGGGAACAGCGCCGGCTCCTGAAACATCAGGGCAGCACCCTCGCGGCCCACGTCGACCGATCCGCTGGTGGCCGGCTCGGGCCCGGCCATGATCGACAGCAGGGTCGACTTCCCGCACCCCGAGGCACCCAGCAGGCAGACGAACTCACCCGGGGCGATCGCCAGGTCGATGCCGTCCAGCACCGGCGCGCCGTCCGTCGTGAAGCGCTTGCCGACCCCCGACAGGCGCACCGCGGGAGCGGTCCGGCGCTCGGATGCGCTGTCCACGCTCACTTCCCTGTCCACGCTCACTGCCCTGTCCACGCTCACTGCTGGCCCAGACCGGCGGACGAGACCGTCGGCTCACCCTTGGCCTTGAGCACCGCGTTCTGCGGCCGCAGGTCGTAGATCCCCTTGAGGTCGGCCTTCTTGACCAGCCCAGCGGTCACCCCGTCGCTGAGGTCCTTCTGCAGCGAGGACGCCAGCGGGTCGACGGTCACCGTGATGCCCGAGAAGGCCCGGGCGATCACGGCG
>JACMOY010000134.1 GCA_014377795.1 Actinomycetota bacterium
AAGGCCTTGGCGATGGCGTCGACCTCGCCGGGCGGCAGCCCCAGCGCGGCCCCCACGTCGCGCACCGCGTGGCGCACCCGGTAGGTGTCCATCATCGACACGCAGGTGACCCGGTCACCCCCGAAGCGCTCGAGCACCTGCTGGTAGACCTCGGTGCGGCGGGCGGACTCGACGTCCAGGTCGATGTCGGGCAGCTGGGCGCGCAGCGGTGAGCAGAACCGCTCCATCAGCAGCCCGTGCTCGAGCGGCTCGATCCCGCTGATGCCCAGCAGGTGGTTGACCAGGCTGCCCGCACCGGACCCGCGCGCCGCCACCCGCACCCCCATCTCGCGCACCAGGTCGCACACGGCGGCGACGGTGAGGAAGTACGTCGGGTAGCCGAGGTGGTCGATGACGTCGAGCTCGTCGTCCAGCCGCCGCTGCACCCGGGTCAGCATCGCGTTGCTCACCCCGGGGTAGCGGGTGGGGACGGCAGCCAGCGCCCGCTCGCGCAGCACCGCCCCCGGGCGCTGGTCGGGTCGCAGCCCCAGGACGCCGGGCTCGGGCAGGTGGACCGACCCGATACCCAGGTCGGTGCGCGGGTCGAGCACGCAGCGCGCGGCCAGCGCCGCGGTGTCGTCGAGCAGCCGACGGGCCTGCTCACGCGCCAGGTGGCTGCCACCGCCGAGGGTGGCGGCGACCTCGGCAGCGGTGCGGGCCATGCTCGCGCCATCGGCCAGGTGCCCCTGGGCGGTGACCCGGTCGAGGTGGCGGGTGTCGAGGGCGACCAGGCGCCGGGCGGCGTCGAGGACGTCGACGGTGGCCGCGCCGGAGGGGTCGGCGTGGCGCACCGCGTTGGTGAGCACCGCCGGCACACCGGCCTCACGGGCCAGGGCGAGCATCCGGCCGGCGTGGTCGGTGCTGAGCGGCCCGCGCGGCGGGCCGTGGTGGCAGACGACCTCGATCGCGAGCGAGCCCGCGGGCAGCGCGTCGCGCCAGCGCGCCAGCACGGCATGAGCCAGGTCGGGACGGCGGGCCAGCACCGCCCGCCCGACCTCGCTGCCCGGGCCGAGCAGGACGACCAGCGCCGCCTCACCCTCGGAGCCTGCGGTGCCCCCGGCGAGCGGCCCTCCGGTGAGCGGCCCCCCGGTGAGCGGTGCCCCGGTGGCCGGCCGGTCGACGGCGTGCTCGGCGACCAGGGCCAGGTCGGCGACCGGGGTGCCCCGGGCGCCGCCCAGGTGGGTGCTGGCCAGGTGGGCCGCGGAGACCAGCCGGCACAGCTGGGCCCACCCGCGGCCGGACCCGGTCGTGCGCACCGAGGAGCCGGCCAGCGCCAGCACCGTCACCCGCGGTCGTCGCTGGTCGACGACCGCACCCCCCCGCGCGGGGGTGCGACGCCCTGACACCGAGCCCGACCCCGTGGCGACCATCGGGTCGGCCCAGCCGGGCAGCCCCGCGGCCAGCCCGGTGGGCGCGGTCGCGAGGTCGACACCCAGCAGCGGGGCGATACCGGCCTGCTGGGCGGCCAGCGCGAACTTCACCGCGCCGTACAGACCGTCGCGGTCGGTGAGGGCCAGCGCGCCCATGCCGTGGTCGACGGCCCGCTGCACCAGGTCGCGGGGGTGGCTGGCGCCGTACTGCAGGGAGTAACCCGATGCCACGTGCAGGTGGACGAAGGGGTCGGTGCTCATCGAGGGCTCATCGGGTGGCTCACTGTCAGGTCGGGAGCGGGAGGGCGCCGGTGGACGGCACGGGGTGCGGCACCCCGATGGTCGACTCGACGATGCGCAGGAAGGTCTCGGCGTCACGCAGCAGGTCGTCGGCCTCGCGGCGGCCCACGACGTCGTCACGGCCGGCCTCGACCGCCGCCCGACGGGGGGCGCCGGCGTCGAAGAAGGTGGCCCACTCGCCCAGCTCGGGGGCCACGCTGGGCAGCACCTCCCACACGCTGCGTGGCCGACCGCGACGGGTGGGCCGCCCCCGGACCGCCAGCACGGCGGCCGCGGCGCGCAGCGCGGCCAGGTGCGCGGCGACGTACCGCTCACCGGGGACGCCGGCGGTGAGCGCCTCGACCAGGCTGTCGTGGGCGCGGTCGACCAGCTCGAGGCTGCTGGCGGTCAGGGGTGGGTGGGTGATCGTGGTCATGGTCGCTCCGGGGTCATCGTCGCTCCGTGGTCATGGGGTTGTTGCGTGGTCATGGGGTTCTGCGTGGTCGAGGGGGTCCGCGCGGGGTGGGGGTCAGTCGGCGACGCGGGCGAGGTGCCAGGTGTCGCCACCCTGGGTGTGCACCAGGTCGTAGACCCCCACCGGGCTGGAGCGGCCGGCCGCCGCCTCGACCCGCCAGACCTGGCACTCGCCGGCCACGGTCGTGCCGGTGGCTTTCGAAGTGCCGGTGGCTCCCGAAGTCCCGGTGGCAGCCGACACATCGGTGCCGCCCCCAGGTTCGTCGGCCCGCAGCCCCAGCAGCGCGGTCGCCGCCGGGTCGCGCCACCAGGCGCGTCGCTCGTGCCAGCGGGCCAGGACGGCCCGCACCACGTAGAGCCGGCCCCGCCACACGAACGCGTCGGGTGTCGTCTCACCCGGCTCGTCCGCCACTGCCCGCACGTCGACCGGGTCGTCGTACCGTCGCACCATCACGCACCTCCGCCACTCACGCACCGACTCAAGGAAAGGTCGGTCTGCCGAGGGGGAAGGCGGGGCAGCACCGGGTGGGGCGACCCGGGCGACGGCTTCCCCACCGCCGCCCGGGTCGACCGGTCACGGACCTGCAGCAGGCCGGGGTCGAGGCGGCCCGCTGCAGGTCTCTCGACGCCGGTGGGGAGACCGGCTCGAGGTCGTCGTTCGAACAGGTGTTCGAACTACGAAGGAATCTACACCCGCCCTCCGACAGCGCGTCAACACCTACCGGTCGTGATCCTCGCCAGGCCCGTAGTCACGCTCGACCACGGCCACCCGCACCCGGTAGTCGGCGTACCAGGCCTCGCGCCCGCGCCGCTGGGCGACCAGGTGGGCCGCGACCTGCTTCCACGCCGCGGCGTCCTCGCGGGTGGCCCAGTACGAGACCGTGATCCCCACGATCCCGGGCCCGCGCCCGACCGGCTCTCGCACGGACTCGACGCCGAGGAACCCGGGCTGCTGCGCCGCCAGCTGGTCCATCGCCACGCTCATCGCGGCGTACCCGTGGTCGCCGGGGGTGCGCACCGAGGTGAAGACGACCGCGACGTACGGCGGCCGCGGCGTGGACGCGATCGGGTCGGGCACGCGAGAAAGCGTGCCACGGGCGTCCGGCGGTGTCAGGGTGACGCCATGGCTGCTGACCCCGCCGAGCACCCGGCCGTCCGACGCGTCACGACGGCCCTGACCGCCCTCGGGGCCACCGGGCGGGTGCGGGTGCTGGACGACGCGGCGCGCACCGCCGTCCAGGCCGCGGCCGCGCTGGGGGTCGAGGTCGGGCAGATCGCCAGCTCGCTGGTGTTTCTGACCGTGCCCGCGGGCGGTCCACCCGGCGAAGGTCGCCACCTGCGCTCCCCCGACGCCGAGCCCCTGCTGGTGCTGACCTCCGGCGCCCACCGGGTCGACGTGACGAAGGTCGCCGCCCTGCTCGGGCTGGCCGGGCTGGCCCGCCCGGACGCCGACGTCGTGCGCGCCGCGACCGGGTTCGCGATCGGCGGTGTCGCCCCCGTCGCCCACCCGGCGCCGCTGCGGACGCTGGTCGACGTCGCGCTGTCGCGGTACGACGTGGTGTGGGCTGCCGCGGGGCACCCGCACGTGGTGTTCCCGACCAGCTACGACGAGCTGATCCGGATCACCGGCGGCCGGCCGGCCGAGGTGGGCTGAACCCCCGGGCGGGGCGGGGGTTGGTCAGGCGAGTCGTCGCGTCTGCGCATAAGGTCGCGATCGACGTACCCGCCTGATCGTGGAGGTTCCCCTTGCTCAACACCGACGCTCCCACCTCGGACATCGACGAGGGCAAGATCGAGGTGCACGGGCGCAAGCACCACTCCGCCGGCGTCCCGGCCGTCGTGGCGAGCTTGCGCCGCTCGGTCGAGGAGATGGGCATCACGCGCACCGCGCGCACCCTGCTGCGACTGAACCAGGCCGACGGTTTCGACTGCCCCAGCTGCGCGTGGCCCGACCCGGCCCCCGGCGAGCGGCACACGGCCGAGTTCTGCGAGAACGGCGCCAAGGCCGTTGCCGAGGAGGCCACCCTGCGCACGGTGACCCCGGCGTTCTTCGCCCAGCACAGCGTCGCCGAGCTGGCCGAGCGCACCGACTACTGGCTGGGCCAGCAGGGGCGCCTGACCCACCCGATGGTGCGTCGTGAAGGCGGCACGCACTACGAGCCGATCAGCTGGGAGGACGCCTTCTCGATGATCGGCGACCACCTGCGCGGGTTGTCATCACCGGACGAGGCGGTGTTCTACACCTCCGGCCGGACGTCGAACGAGGCCGCCTTCGCCTACCAGCTGTTCGCGCGGGCCTTCGGCACCAACAACATGCCGGACTGCTCGAACATGTGCCACGAGTCGACGTCGGTCGGGCTGGCCGAGAACATCGGCATCGGCAAGGGCAGCGTCAGCCTCGACGACATCCACACGGCGAAGCTGATCGTGATCATGGGGCAGAACCCCGGCACCAACCACCCGCGGATGCTCTCGGCGCTCGAGATCGCCAAGAAGGGCGGGGCCAAGATCCTCGCCGTCAACCCGCTGCCCGAGGCCGGGCTGATGACGTTTCACAACCCGCAGACCCCGCGCGGGGTGGTCCTCGGCACCGACCTGGCCGACACCTTCCTGCCGATCCGGATCAACGGCGACCTCGCGCTGATGCAGGCGATCGGCGCCCTGCTGCTGCAGGCCGAGGACGACGCCGAGCGGGCCGGCCGCAAGGGCGCCGTCGTCGACTGGGACTTCGTCGAGCAGAGCACCGTCGGCTTCGCGGAGTGGGCCGCCCACGTCCGTCAGGTCGACTGGGACGTCGTGACCGCCGCGACCGGGCTCACCCGCGACCAGATCGAGCAGGCCGCGCAGATGTTCATCGACTCCGACGCCACGGTCATCTGCTGGTCGATGGGCATCACCCAGCACCGCAACGCCGTCGCGACGATCAAGGAGATCACCAACGTCGCGCTGCTGCAGGGCAACATCGGCAAGCCCGGTGCGGGCCTGTGCCCGGTGCGCGGCCACTCCAACGTCCAGGGTGACCGAACCATGGGCATCTGGGAGAAGCCGCCGGCGCACTTCCTGGACTCCCTGGCCGCCGAGTTCGGCTTCGAGCCCCCTCGCGAGGACGGGTTCGACGTCGTCGACTCGATCCGCGCGATGCGCGACGGCAAGGTGTCGTTCTTCCTCGGCATGGGCGGCAACTTCGTCCGCGCCACCCCTGACACGACCGTGACCGAGGCGGCGCTGGCGGGCACGGCGATGACCGTCCAGGTCTCGACCAAGCTGAACCGCTCGCACGTCATCGCCGGTCGCACCGCGCTGATCCTGCCGACGCTGGGGCGCACCGACCTGGACATGACCGGCGGCCGCAAGCAGTTCGTCACCGTCGAGGACTCGATGTCGTCGGTGCACGCCTCGCGCGGCCGGCTCAAGCCGTCATCGGACCAGCTGCGGTCCGAGGTCGACATCGTCGCCACGATGGCGCAGGCCGTGCTCGGTGACCGGTACGGCATCGACTGGGCGGCGATGAAGGCCGACTACACCCAGATCCGCCGGCACATCGCCGCGGTCGTCCCGGGCTGCGCCGCCTACCACGAGAAGGCCGAGCAGCCCGGTGGGTTCGTCCTGCCGCACCCGCCGCGCGACACCCGCACGTTCGAGACGGCGGTGGGCAAGGCGATCTTCGAGACCAGCCCGCTCGAGGTGCTGACCGTCCCCGAGGGCCGGCTGCTGCTGCAGACCATGCGCAGCCACGACCAGTACAACACCACGATCTACGGCCTGGACGACCGCTACCGCGGCATCAAGGGCGGCCGTCGCGTCGTGTTCGTGCACCCGGACGACGTCGCCGGGCTGGGCCTTGCCGAGGGCCAGCTCGTCGACCTGGTCAGCGAGTGGCAGGACGGCGTCGAGCGCACCGCCGGGGGCTTCCGGGTGGTGCCGTACAGCACCCCGCGCGGGTGCGCCGCGGCGTACTACCCCGAGACCAACGCCCTGGTGCCGCTGGACTCCACCGCCCTGGGCAGCAACCAGCCGGCCTACAAGTCGATCATCGTGCGGCTGGTGCCCGGCAGCGGCGACCAGTACACCAACGGGCACAGTGGTGCCGGTGACGCGGTCGGTGCCGACGACTTCCACAAGAGCGACGTCCAGCCCACCCACCTCAGCTGAGGTGGGTGGGGGCGGCGCTCAGATCTCGCAGCCCTGCGGCCCGCAGGCCGCGTCGTCGGTGCCACCGGCCATGACCAGCGTGGGGTGGGACGCCGCCCACGCCTGGTCGAGCACCTGCAGC